>JANNRY010000368.1:0-6473 GCA_031401935.1 Betaproteobacteria bacterium
GTTCGACCGAGTCGATTGTGTGGCCGCCAGCAATCGGGATACCTGCCGCTTTGCAAATCGCTTCACCGCCGTCAAGTATTTTCTTGATGGTCGCAAGTGGCAGCGTATTGATCGGCATGCCCACTAGCGCCAATGCGAACAGTGGCGTGCCGCCCATTGCGTACACGTCCGAGATCGCGTTGGTGGCAGCGATGCGACCAAAGTCGAACGGGTCATCAACAATCGGCATAAAAAAATCGGTGGTCGCGACAATAGCTTGGATTTCATTGATTTGATACACCGCTGCATCGTCCGACGTTTCAATGCCGACCAACAACTCTTTGGGCAGCAGCGCAAAGTCAGATTTGGAGATGATTTGTTGCAGCACAGCCGGCGCTATTTTGCAGCCACAGCCGCCGCCGTGGGAAAGCGAAGTCAGGCGTGGAATCAGGGTCTTGATATCGTTTGGCGCGTTCATATGAGAATTCCGTGGGGGAGTGTTTTCGGGTGACTAATTCTACGCGAGCAAGCTGCGTTTGGTTTCAGTTTGGGAGCAGACTAGATATGAGGCTGACCAGTGCATTTCGTTCGGACTCTGGCAAAAATAGTTTTGCCCGTGCGGCGCATGCGGTGTTAAGGCGCAGCAGGTAGTTGGCGTCATTTGCGCAATGGTCGAGCTGGGCGCGCAGTGCCTCCATATCGCGGATGGGAAAATAGCCCGCGTAATCCTGTCCCAGCATGCCGATGTTGCCTGACATGCGAGAGGCGAGTACCGGCGTGCCCGAAGAAATCGCTTCAACAATGACGTTGGCCCCACCTTCCATCACCGAGGGGTGAATCAGCAAATGCGCACGCTTGATTGCGGCGCGCGTGAGGCCATGCGATAAGGCGCCAGCCCAATGGTAATGTTGCGACGTCGTGGAAATCGATTGTGCGCGCACGGCGAGCTTCTCGTCTGTGGGGCCGCCGAGATGCAAAATATGGATGGGAGAATGTGGCGGCAGTGACTCAGCGAGACGAAAAATAATGTCGGGGTCTTTTTCGACGCGTAAATGACCCACCACCACACAATTGAGCACATCTTTACGTTTTTCGGCCGGTGCAAGCGTCTTTGCAGACTGATAAATCACGTGCGTTTTTTTGCGATGCTCGCGGGGAACGTATCGAATCGCGTCTTCCTGCAACACAATTAATGCATCGGCCGTCTCAATAGAGGCACGCGCTTCTTCACTGGTTGCAAGATCAGCATAAAGGTCTGTGCCTGTGAGCACGACGATGAGCTTGCCGTTTGGCCGCGCAGCCCGGTAGCGACGGATCGAATCTGCACTGCGACGCGCATGCAGCGCGATGAGAACGTTTGCCTCAGTCGCTGCGTGAGGCGGCGCATCAAATGGCCATGACGAATGTACAATCATCCGGAAATGATTTGCCAGCAGTGACTGCCAGCGACTCGCTGTGCGCCAGTTGCCATTATTGGCGTCCGCCATCGCGGGCGTGATGATGGCAACGACAGGATTGGATTGGGGATGACGTGACATTTGTGGAAACGGTTAACGACGTATCGACATCAACGAACGTGCCGACGGATGCGGCGGCATTGAGTCGCGAATTGATTGCGCAAAGAGAGTATACGCTGGCACTCTATGCCGATTTACCTCCATCCTACTGGGAGCCGCGGAATTTCCCGATGCGTGAAACGATCAATCCACCGCTCTGGGAATTGGCGCATATTGGCTGGTTTCAGGAGTTCTTTGCCCTGCGCTGGCGAGCCGATGATATTAGCGGTTCGAGATCACCTTCGTGTCTGGATGTTGCCGATCAGCTGTTCGATTCCAGAAGCGTTGGTCATGATGACCGATGGCAGTTGACGTATCCGTCAAAGGCAGCATGTTTTGATTACATGCAACGCGTCCTAGACAAGGTGAATGAGGCGCTGGCTGGAAGCCTGAGTCCTCGCGAGGATCGTTACGGATTTCAACTGGTGCTTATGCACGAAGACATGCACGCCGAGGCACTGGCAATGACGCTGACGGCGCTCGGGCTTGCGTTGCCGGCAGTTGCGCCCAAGCGAATGGCAATTGCGGCGCATCAATTGCGGGCGCACGAGCTTGACTTTGCAGGCAGGCCCGTGCATTTGGGTGGAAACGCGGGCGCCAGTGCACGCGCGTTTAGTTTCGACAACGAAAAGCCAGTACATCGCGTTCAGGTTGAACCGTTTGCAATCGATGCGCGGGTCGTGACGGCCGCAGAATTTGCCACTTTTGTGGGATCTGCCGCGTTCAACGATCCACGTTTATGGTCAATCGAAGGTAACGCTTGGCGTGAGACGCGCCAAATGACTGATGTCGATCAACGCCCTGATTTCGCCGCCTTGCACATGAGCTACTTTGAAGCCGAAGCCTATTGTCGCTGGAAAAATCGTCGGTTACCAACCGAAGCCGAGTGGGAGATCGCAGCAACTTCGTCGCCAGCGTTTTTTGCCTCGACCGGACATGGTTGGGAATGGACGGCGACACCGTTTGCACCGTATCCAGGCTTTCAGGTGGAACGTTATCGCGAATATTCCGAGCCCTGGTTTCATGCACATGGCGTGCGCTATCAGGTGCTTAGAGGGGGCTCGTTTGTTACGCACCCGAGACTGAAATATCCGCAATACCGCAATTTTTACACGCCTGACCGCAGCGATATGTTTTGCGGTTTCAGAACTTGCGCGATCAAGTAATCATGGTTGGAATGGGATAAAATTCACCGTGGCGGGTCTCCCCGCATTCAATCTTTGTGAATCTGGTCAGGTCGGGAACGAAGCAGCCACAGCGAAGTAATTGAAGTGCCGGGGGTCAGGCTCGCCACACTGATTTCAGCGCGACGTTCGTCAGCAAGGCGGCCAGCGTGCCGCAGACGTCAGCCTGCAGGACAATTGAATAAAACCGGCTGTTCTTTTCGGCATATCGATCCCACCCGTCACATCCCACCTGCAAATCCATGGCCCATCAAGTTCTCGCCCGCAAATGGCGGCCACATAAATTTGAAGATGTGGTCGGGCAGGATCATGTCGTGCGCGCGCTAGCCAATGCGCTCGACAGCGGACGGATTCATCACGCATATTTATTCACCGGCACGCGCGGCGTTGGCAAGACCACATTGGCGCGCATCCTTGCCAAGGCACTCAATTGCGTCGGCGTCGATGGTAACGGAGGCATTACCTCCAGGCCTTGCGGCGTATGTGCCGCCTGCACTGACATTGATACCGGGCGTTTCGTCGATTTGCTGGAGGTCGATGCGGCGACCAATACCAAGGTCGATGAAATGCGCGAATTACTCGAGACTGCCCAATACGCGCCGGTGTCAGGGCGATACAAGGTTTACATCATCGACGAAGTCCACATGCTCTCGAAGTCAGCGTTTAATGCGATGCTGAAAACGCTGGAAGAGCCGCCCGGCCACGTTGAATTCATACTCGCCACGACCGATCCGCAAAAATTGCCCATCACGGTGTTGTCGCGCTGCCTGCAGTTCAATTTGAAGAATCTGCCTCCGCCGTTGCTGGTTTCGCACCTTGAAAAAATACTCGGCGCCGAAAAAATTTCCTATGAGCCGCCCGCGTTGCAATTGCTCGCCAGCGCCGCAGAGGGCAGCGTGCGTGATTCGTTGAGCCTGCTTGATCAGGCAATCGCGTACGGCGCGGGAGAAATAAAAACCGAGCACGTCGCGCAGATGCTTGGGGCGCTGGATCAATCGTATTTGTTTGCGTTGCTCGATGGTTTGGCCAAGGGTGATGCGAAAGCGATGGTTGCTGAAATTGACCAAATCGCGTCGCGCAGTATTTCCTTTGATATTACGTTGAGAGATTTTGCCAGCGTGCTGGCGCGCATCGCGCTGGTGCAAAGCGTGGGGGATTCGGCTGTTGAGGGGCCGGATGCACAACGAATCATCGACGCTGCTGCAATCCTTCACGCAGATGACGTGCAGCTTTTTTATCAGATCGCGTTACTCGGTCGCCGGGATTTGTCGCTTGCGCCAGATGGGCATTCCGGTTTTACGATGACGATGCTGCGCATGCTTTCGTTCGCGGCTGGAAAAAATGAGCGTCCGCCCGCCAATGCCAAAGTTAGTACGTCGGGCACACAAAAAAGTGGTGGTTCGCCTACGCAGGAATATGCATCAATAAAGCCAAACCCTAGCATTGGCGCGGCAGTTGGCGGCAAAATTGCCCAAGAACCAGTGTTGGCGGGCACTTCTTACGCGGTGCCTTCAACGGCACAGGCAAGCACATCATTCAACGGTGATTGGCCGGCCTTCATTGCGCTGCTGAATTTTAATGGCATGGCGGGCATGCTTGCCAAGCAGTGCGAGTTTCAATCGTTTGCGGATGGTATTCTGGAGTTGACCTTGCCAGCCGCACAAAAACATCTGGCAGAAAAAGCGTTTCAAGAAAAATTGAAGTCTGAATTGCAGCCGCATTTTGGTACCAACTTGCGCTTGAATATACGCGTGGTAAACGTTGCGGGAAAGAGCCTCGCGGCGGCTGAAGCCCGCGAACGTTCTGATCGTCAGGTGGCGGCTGAGACGGCGATACTGGCAGATCCATTTATCAACAATTTGAAGCAGGATTTTGGCGCAGAAGTTGTGCCATCCATGATTCGTCCTGCCAACACGTGATACGGAGAAAAATATGATGAAGGGCGGATTGGGCGGCTTGATGAAGCAAGCGCAGATGATGCAGGACAATATGAAGAAGGCGCTGGAGCAACTCGCGACCATCGAGGTTGAAGGCCAAGCTGGCGGTGGCATGGTGAAAGTGACCATGACTTGCCGAAACGATGTGAAGCGCGTCTCGATTGATCCGGCCGTGATGGACGACAAGGAAATGCTCGAGGATTTATTGGCTGCGGCAGTCAATGATGCCGTCCGCAAAGCGGAAGCGACCTCGCAAGAAAAAATGGGCAGCTTGACTGCCGGCATGCAGTTGCCGCCGGGCATGAAGTTGCCGTTCTAGCGCATATCGGTTCGTTGCGTTGTATAGACTCATGCGTCCCCCGTCCTCACTTGAAGCGCTAATTCAGGCCTTGCGATGCCTGCCCGGTGTCGGGCCAAAGTCTGCGCAACGCATGGCCTACCATCTGCTACAACGCGATCAGGGCGGTGCAATGCGTCTCGCCGATTCGATGAGGAGTGCGGTGGAAAGGGTGCGCCACTGCGACTTGTGTAATACCTTTACCGAGTCGGCGCTCTGCGAAATTTGTATTTCCACCAGACGCGAAAAATCCTTGCTTTGCGTGGTGGAAACACCCGGTGATTTGTTGATGATGGAACAGATGCAGTCCTATCGGGGGCTGTATTTTGTCCTGATGGGGCGACTTTCGCCGTTGGACGGTATTGGCCCCAAAGACATTCATCTGGATAATTTGATCAGGCGCGCGTCTGACGGCATCGTCAAGGAAGTTATTCTGGCGACCAATTTTACCGTTGAAGGGGAAGCTACCGCCCACTACATCAGTGAATTGCTAGGCGAGCAAGGGTTGAAAGTATCGCGTATTGCGCGCGGCTTGCCAGTGGGCGGTGAGCTCGAATACGTTGATGCGGGAACTCTCGCGCAGGCGTTTATCGAGCGCCGGACTGTTTAGCCGACATCGCATTGGTGGCCCGTTCGTTTGCAAACAGCCGAGCCAATCGCGTAAAGATTGCGCGAATGAACCGATATAACTTCGGTAGCAGCCAGATCGTCAGCAAGACGAACAACACCAGCAGCACAATAAACGCGATTGGGTGCTGAACCGCAAGCCACAGGCCACCCAGCACTAGAACATCTTCTGTAAACGACGCTGTCCAATTGCTGACGGGTTCGGGCGAGGTATTGATGGCGGCGCGCCCGCCAGCTTTCATGAAATGCGTGCCTGCTGTGACGGTTCCACCAAGCAGGCCAGCAACCAGCGCCCACGCCGGGCCGTCCGCCGCACCAATGACGCCGGCCGCCAGCAACGCACCCGCAGGTATCCGGATGAACGTGTGGATCGCATCCCAGATCGTGTCTATGCCCGGGATTTTGTCGGCGAAGAATTCGATAAATAACAGGAAGCCTGTGGTGCCGATTACCAGCGGGTGCGATAGCAACTCCAAATTCTTCGGCGTAGTCCAGTCAAACCAGTGGAAATGGCCAACGAGACCAACGAGAAATAGCACCGCGTATAAGCGGATGCCGCTTGCCCATGCAAGTGCTAATGCCAAAGCGATGTTGGTGAGTTGATCCAATTGAGCGTTTCCGGAAAATTTTTACTGGGTTTATTGAGGATTCAATCGTAACGTGATTCGTCCAAATTGGTGCAAGTTTTAACCGGAAAAGGTAACTAGGTGTTGACCGAGTTAATGAAATGTGGCTATAATTGCGGTTCTCTGTAATTCATTAGTTTCGGGCGCGGGGTGGAGCAGTCTGGCAGCTCGTCGGGCTCATAACCCGAAGGTCGCAGGTTCAAATCCTGCCCCCGCAACCAAAGTTT
>JANNRY010000369.1:0-2779 GCA_031401935.1 Betaproteobacteria bacterium
TTTTCACACGACCTACGCAGTCATCCGCATTAGTTGCTTCCCGACGCGCATCGGCGCACCTTCGGTTACACCATCACACAGCGAAAAGCCACGCGGCGCAAATACGATGATGGTGGAGCCGTGTTGAAACCATCCCATCTCATCACCTTTGTTGAAACTGGCATCACACGGGATTAAATTCGGGCCACGGTATCGAAGATGTAGCAGCACATCGAGGAAATTCAGGCGAATGCTCGCGACCAATACGGCGGCAACGGCGACTAGGAGAACTTCCTGACCGCTTTCGGTATGTGTCGCGTGAACGATGGCGCGCTCGTTTTTGCAAAATAAATTTTCCACCCGTTTCAATGCAATCGGGTTCACATTCCACGTATCGCCTGAGATGTAATTGACCTGCTGGACGCGGCAATCCAGCGGCGCATGAAAGCGGTGATACATGCTTGAAGTGATGCGGATGGTCGCGTAGCAGCCGTTGCGGTAGCGGGCGACCAATTCTGGATCGCCAAGCAGATCAAGCAGCGTGTATGGAAATCCCTTGGCCTGAAACATGCGCACGCCGTCGATTGGGCCGCACGAACCGATGATGCCGTCGCACGGGCTCGATAAGACGTTGGGATCGGTGTCGATGGGCCGTGCGCCGGTTTTCAGTTCGCGCGTAAAGCAGTCGTGCATGCTGGTGAAGCGGGATTTTTTTGCCTCACTCAGATTCAGATCTGCAAAGCGTCGCCAGAGTCCGATGGATAAATCACGGATCAGTGGCTGTTCGATCTTGCTGAACCAACCCATCAACAAGGTCAACCATCGTCGCGGAATACGGTTGGTGAGCAGGAAATTCAGGCGTTCCTGCTGCATCAATTGGTGGAAAGTCGTGCGTAGCGTCATAAGCATGTCATGTGACTCCGGTATCTAGACTGTTGGAGGAAATATGGAAACTTTGTTTACATGGGTCGCGCTCGGCACGGCAGCTTCGTTGGTTGCTATGCCAAAACTCGCCTCGCGGTTGATGTTGTCGCGCGCGAAACACCGTTCGCTGGCCGGGCATTCCAAAATGTCCAGGCAAATCGCCAAGCTCCTGCCGTTCTACGACTACGACGAAGCCATGTTCTTCCGCGCAGACGATGCGCCGGACGACATCGCCGCAGTGAGGCGCGCCGCGTTTATGCGCCTCGCTGCGCTTTACGCTGAGCGTTTTCCGGAAACGGCGCGCATGACTGCAGAGGTCGTGGATAGCATTTCTGATTTGCAGTTCACCTCGAGCTATCGCGTCCCGTTCCAGTTCAGCCGCCACGTGCGTGAGCATCTGAAGGGTGGTGTGTTCCTTAACGCATCCGATGGCGTGCAAGTCACCGATCTCGATGGCAACCGGCTTTACGATCTGACGGGCTCCTACGGCGTAAACGTATTCGGCTACGACTTTTACAAGACGTGTATTGAAGAAGGTGTTGCACGTGTGCGCGATCTGGGCCCCGTGTTGGGCGCATATCACCCGGTGGTGGCCAAGAACGTGAAGCGGCTCAAGGATATTTCCGGCCTCGATGAAGTTTCGTTTCATATGTCCGGCACCGAGGCCGTTATGCAGGCGGTGCGCCTCGCGCAATATCACACCGGCCGCTCGCATCTGGTCAGATTTTGCGGCGCTTATCACGGTTGGTGGGGCGATGTGCAGCCCGGTGTTGGCAATCCCGTACCAGCACGCGGGACGTACACGCTCAAAGACATGGACGAGACCGCGTTGAAGGTGCTGGCCAAGCGTCGCGACATAGCCTGCGTGCTGGTGAATCCCTTGCAGGCGCTGCATCCGAATGCCGGCGCGCCGGGGGATTCGTCGTTGGTGGATAGCTCGCGTCGCGCGGAATTTGATCGAGCTGCGTATGGTGCATGGCTGAAGAAATTGCGCGAAGTGTGCACGGCGCGCGGCATCGCACTGATCTTCGACGAGGTATTTGTCGGCTTCCGGCTGGCACGCGGCGGCGCGCAGGAATACTTTGGCGTGAAGGCTGACATGGTGACGTACGGCAAAACGCTTGGTGGCGGCCTGCCGGTGGGCGTGGTGTGCGGCAAACATGAATGGATGAAGCGATTTCGTGATGACAGGCCCGCCGACATCTGTTTTGCGCGCGGCACATTCAACGCCCACCCTTATGTGATGGGCGCCATGGATGTGTTCCTCGATCACATCGACACACCCGCAGTACGTCAAATTTATTCGAGTCTGGATCGGGTGTGGACGCGCCGCGCCAACGAATTTAACCGGCGCCTGCAGAACGAACAATTGCCTGTGAAAATTGCCAACTTGTCGTCGATCTGGACGGTGCTTTATACAGAGCCCAGCCGCTACAACTGGATGCTGCAATATTATCTGCGCGCTGAAGGTTTGGCGCTGAGCTGGGTTGGTTCGGGGCGTTTGATTTTCAGTCTTAACTACACCGACGAACAATTTGAAACCGTCACTGAAAAATTCGTCGCGGCCGCCAAGGCCATGCAACGTGATTGCTGGTGGTGGCGAGATGAAAAAGCGTCGAACAAATTGATCCGACGCAGGATACTTCGTGAGTTGATTGCGCATCGGTTCTCGCACAAGTCACAGATTCAGGGGATGCGTCAACCAGAGTGACGTCCGTCGCGAGATACCTCCTTCCCTCGCGACTGCGGGGGAAGGTCGGGATGGGGGTATTTCAAGTGACGCACAATTCTGCGTATCGACCCCATCCCAGCCTTGTATGTCCCAGAATCGAGTTGTAGTAGCTGACGAAGAGGCATCAGATCGACCCAGCCTGGT
>JANNRY010000370.1:0-3888 GCA_031401935.1 Betaproteobacteria bacterium
AGCGCGGATGTTTTCTGCCGCCATCGCGCGATACGACCGTCGAAGACATCGAACACCAGCGCGGCAAACACAAGGCTGCACGCAAAGTAGATGTGTTTGACGTCATTTGTTTCCAGATACGTCATGGTGGAAAACAATGCGCCCGTTCCACATACCGCGTTGGCGAGCGTGAACCAGTCGGCGAGATGAAATTCCCGGATCATGGCGAAAGGTTTGGGTGGTTGGCGTGGTGTCATGGGAATTGGAATTGGATTTCCGAACGGGATTAATGACAGCGTAACACCGCCAATATTGTGCACGCAAAATGTGCGCCGGGCTCGACAACCTTGTGAAAAGTGTTCGAGCCCGGCGGGTTGACTGGATACCGACCAACTTATCGTTGGCGTGGGTTATCCGGTTTGCGGTCGTAGCGATTCGCTACGCCATCGCCGTCGCGATCACGATCACGCGCGTTTGGGATGCCATCGCGGTCACGGTCGCCCATCGGGCGGTTGCGATCCCAGCGGCTTCGCTCATTCACCCAACGACCATCGCGTTCTGTCCAGCGATTGGGATGATAGTAATAACCCGCGCGCTCGCGTTCCCAACGGCCTTTTGTCCAGACATGGCGATTGTTGCGCCAGTTCCAGTAGCCGGGTGCCCATACATAACCAGAACGTGCGGCAGGGACGGCCTCGTAACGCAAGGCGGGCGGTGGGACATTGATATAAACATCGACAGCAGCGTTCGCGCTAGGCGCGAGTGCCGCAAAAGTCGATGCCACGATTGTGCTCAAAAGCAATTTGCGAGTCCACATAGAAACCTCCAGCGTTGTTGAGAGTTGGTGCAGTTGGTGCAATGAGACTAACGCGCCAAGTTGCAGGACGATGTAGGACTGACTGCGGTTCAAATGTAAGGAAATATTGCGAAGCGAAAGATCGACGGAAAACGATGAGCAGAACGCGGCCATGTCCTACGCGTATTCCTGGCAGTGGCGCGCATGATCATGGTTCACTCAAATCTCAGGTGTCATCACGCCGATGGAGAACACATCATGAAAACGAAGAAAACCATAAAAGCATCGCCCGAGCCGGTGCTCCCTGTAAAGCATGATTCGAGCGAGGGTGGGGAAAACGTTGAACACCCCGCCAGCAACGCGACCCAGCCTCTGGCAAAGGCACGGGTGCGACGCAAGGCAGGCACTGATCAGGCTCTACTTTTGGAAAAAGGCCCCAACGCGCTGCCGGTGTCCGACTATCCGCTTAAAAAAGGTCCGCTCGCGGCAAACAGCCTTGACTTGGAGGAGCAGGCCCTCGCACGGTCTCGAGCACACGACTAAAGCAATTTGCAGCAATTGCGCCGTCTGTAAAAGCTATTCATCCAGCCACTTGGCAATCGGCTGCCACTGCGCTACGTCCTGCGCCGCGATTGAAGGCGGTAAGTCAAATATGGATTTGCCTTCAAACGCGGCATTCACGTAATTCTGGGTATCGCGCAGATGGGTGAGCACGGGAAGATCGATGGGTGCCAGAAACACGTCGAGTTTTTCGGCAGCCCGCGTGCGCGCATCTACTCGCATGCCGACGATGGCCACAAAAGCTTTGCCCTTGCGCACTGCCTTTTCATCGAGCAACTCATCAAGGAATAAGCGCGTCGCGGCCAAATCGAAACTCGATGGCACTACCGGCACGATGATTTTATCAACGAGTTTTATCATGTCACCCAGCTTGCCGCCGTGCAGCCCCGCTGGAGAGTCGAGCACCAGTACGCCCTCACCCGATTTCTGTTTGGCGCTATCCAGGCGCTGGATGCGCGGCAACGATTGCGGTCGCGTCGAGAGCCACTGCAACGCCGACTTCTGCCGGTCGAGATCCCACAGGAAAACGTTCTCGCCACGCTGTGCCAGATAACCGGCGAGATTGGTGCTGAGGGTGGTCTTGCCGGCGCCGCCTTTGGGGTTGGCAATCAGGATGGTTTTCATGGCGTGTCACCGCAGGGTCGATGAAGGCATACGCTAACAGATATGGCACCGTGTGGCGACAGGACTGGTCGGCGGCCCAGCAGGTGGCAATGCAGGAAACACATAAAATTACCAAACTCTATATTTGGCGAGGCTTACAGGCACAAAGAGGCTGAAGACGCTCGCCGGTATTAGAATTTCAGCAATTTACACTTTGAAAGGTCTGGGAACCACCTAGTCCACGCTCAACTGCCCCACAAGCTGCCACGCGTTACCGTCGTGGCGCATGATTATCGCCTCGCCCATCGCAGGCGAGCGACCTGAAAGCGCAGTAATGTTGACCTGATGCGTCACCAGCACAAGGTTTTTCCCTTTTTGTATGCGCACCGGAATGCCGCCTGTGGTCTGTTCGGCCTGCAAAGCTGCGGATTGTGGCGAATCAAAATGGGAATTGAGCGCGGGCCAGGGTTCGACCCTGCCGAACGCAATCCGCGCGGTGTCAATACAGCGGCACCAGGCCGAAGAAAATACGCCGCCAACAGGAATGTTGTGTCGCGCAAATGCTTTTCCCCATGCGCGCGATTGCTCGCGTCCGGCGTCGCTGAGGTTGCGTTGTGTTTTGCAATCATTGAGCTTGTAGCCAGGCGGATCGCCAATCCCGGGAACGGTTGCGGCGTGACGCAGCAGCACCACATGGCCACCATTCTTAAGGGCGGCCCAAATTGCATCCCGCTGTTCGTTGCGCGCTGGTGCCTTACTTGCGTGGGCGGTGGCTGTGAATAATATTGCGGCAATGAGGAGGAAGTATTTGGTCATTTTCTGGCGGTGATAGTTAGCAATGCGAAGGTGGTGGATCACAGAAGAGATCAAAATCTCAACAATTTTGGTCAATGCATTGATAGAGTACGTGATCCTTTAACAGTTCCGGAACCCACTCATGAAACCCACACACACGCAGGTCGCCATCGTTACCGGTGCCGGCAGCGGCATCGGCAAAGCGACCGCGCTCACACTGTTGAACGCGGGCTATGCCGTGGTGCTGGCAGGCCGCAGAGGTGATTTGCTTCGCCAAGCGGCGGATACATCCGGTGCGGGAAGCCGTGCGCTTGCTGTGGAGACCGACGTTGCCGATCCGGATGCTGTAAAAAATCTGTTTGCCCGTGCGTTGTCCACGTTTGGCCGGTTGGACCTCTTGTTCAACAACGCGGGCACTGGTGCACCGGCAGTGCCAATCGAGGACCTGCCCGTTGAGAAATTAAAATCGGTCCTCGACATCAATTTGCTGGGCCCTTTTCTTTGTACACAGGAAGCGATCCGGATCATGAAATCGCAAGACCCGCAGGGCGGGCGCATCATCAACAACGGCTCCATTTCTGCCCACGCGCCACGGCCAAATTCAGCACCCTACACCGCCACCAAGCACGCCATCACCGGCCTCACCAAATCGACTTCGCTCGATGGCCGTAAACACAATATCGCTTGCGGGCAGATCGATATCGGTAACGCGCAGACCGAGCTGGCCGCGCGGATGGCGCTCGGCGTACCGCAGGCAAATGGTGAAATCGCAATCGAGCCCTTGATGGACGTGCAGATTGTCGCCGATGCGGTGCTGCACATGGCCAGCCTGCCGCTCACCGCCAACGTGCAATTCATGACCGTGATGGCGACCAAGATGCCGTTTGTGGGAAGGGGTTGATCGGGCCACGTTGCATCAATGGGATAGCCACGTGTGCTTCGACAGGCTCAGCACGAACGGGGTATTTTAGAAGTTTGTACCTTTTTTCGCGGCAGAATTACCCGCACCGTTGAACGTTCACCAAGGAGACGCAGATGGCACATTATGTTGATGGATTCGTCGTACCGGTACCGAAGAAAAACCTCGCCGCGTATCGTGCGATGGCGCGCAAATGCGGAAAAATCTGGATGGAATATGGCGCGCTTCATTACAC
>JANNRY010000371.1:0-2797 GCA_031401935.1 Betaproteobacteria bacterium
GGTCATTTCTGACGTTACGTTGGAGATTGCTCTGGGAGCGCCCTATAACTTCAGGGCTTGATGGCTTAAAAATATGCATACCGGTATCTTCGCTCTGTAGATCTGATCCAGCACCCCGAAACACGATGCAGAAGGGGTTTGGTTTGAAAACCACCGTTGCAGCCCTGTAATAGTGGCAAGTGTAGGTCGCTCGCCATTGGCTTTTGAAGTACTTGGCCCCCGCTGCGGCAACCAACTTGCCTTACATGAGCAATCCTCCAAACACCAAACGGCAAAACAAAATCGACCCGCAAGTCATCCAATAACTTTACCCGCGCTTTGCGTAAAAACATCACCCTGATCTGATCCAACATGCGTGGTATTGCCAAAAAACAGATCGGCAAATTAACTATAGTCATGGTGCTCGAAAGTTATGATCCTGTGGAATTCACATATCCACAAAAGTATCTCAGAGCCTGACAGACATAGTCAATCATGAGCGCATACATTAACGATTAATTAATTTGAGGCTGAAAGACTGGATTGTCAGGAGCCAAAATTACCCCTGAGATTTAATATGCAAATTTGTGAAACTTCCGCTCGAAGTTAAATGTTAAGGGCAAGTTTGGTTTTCTAATTTGTCAACGCCTCAAAGGCACATTCACTGCTGTTACTCGCTATGCGAAAATAAGTAGGCACAAGTTCAGAACTCGTCGCACTTCCACAGGTAACTGCGTCGAAGTGTCGACACTTGCTTTAGAGTGCCTCGGGAAAGTCCGGGGTCCATGCCAATGTATTGGCATGGATTGAATCAAGATTTGTTGTTGACCGCGTCTGCCCCTGTCAAGGATACTCTTTGCGACACCGATTTTCCTGCTACGCGTTTAGGTATGACGCGATGCAGGTTTCGCATACAGCGCTCGGAGATACCGTTGGAATCCCCATGTTCAAAAATACTTATACAGGTAACTAAACGTCTGACAATGAAACGATGCTTTCGCATTGCGGATGCTTCGCAATGCATGATGCCCGCTCACTAACAACTTGAATTGCCACCCCAACTACCACTCGCCAAGCCAAAAGTGCAACAATGCACAATACTATTTCTTGTTACGTGGTATTCGGTTAGAAATTTTGAGCTAGCACAACAGCTGCTGGCATTTGAACACGACATACGACGATTCAGACCATCGTCGAAGCATCTGCGGCACTCGCGAGATTCCGCGTTTGCGCGCGCTAAAGAGAAGACATAGTGACGTTCCTGCTCATAGAAATAGTGGCGTGTGTTTGTACCGGAGCGGTCCTCTACTCCTATGTCCTGTACCCCGTCTTACTTTTATTGGTGGCGTCCGTTGTTCAAACCTTGGACGATGCATGTTACGTGTTCAAAAAGCAGGAGCGTAGAGCACGGATTGAAACTGAATTGCCGACAGTAGCGATAGTTATATCGGCCTTTAACGAAGAGCAGCACATCCAGCAGCGGATCGATAATCTTCTGGGACTTGACTACCCACCTCACCTGTTTCGGGCCTACATCGGATCCGATGGAAGCTCTGACTCGACTGGTTCGATTCTTTCTGACTGTAAGGATCAACGCATTGCAGCCTTTATCTTCGAGAAAAACCGAGGTAAGGCCAGTGTACTCAACGATCTAGTGGGGCGCGTCAATGCACCAATAATTGTGTTCTCAGACGCCAACACATTTTTTGATCGAGGCGCTTTGCTCAAGTTGGTTGCGCATTTTTCCGATTCACGGGTCGGCTGTGTCAGCGGCGAACTGCGCTTGCTCAGCGCCAGCGGCAACAACCAAGACAGTCTCTATTGGCTGGTTGAGCAATTCCTGAAGTTTTTCGAAGCGCGAATTGGTGGCCTCTTAGGCGCGAACGGCGCTATTTATGCAATTCGCCGCTCCCTTTGGAAGCCTCTGGCCGCGGACACCATTTGTGATGACTTCTGTATATCCATGAATGTCGCAGCTGCCGGCCATCGTCTTGTGTATGAATCAGCGGCCTGGGCACAAGAGGAGACCCCGCCAGACATCGGCGATGAATATCAGCGTCGCGTGCGCATCGGTATCGGTAATTTTCAGGCGTTAGTACGTCACCCAGAGTACCTGTGGCGAAGCTCGACGGGTACGGCTTTCGCCTATCTTTCGCACAAGGTGTTGCGGTGGATAGCGCCACACCTTCTCATTGTCGCGCTGTTGGCATCGCTGGCACTCGCCGTTCAATCCTCGGCATGGCTCGCGTTTGCGATGCTTCAATTGTTTAGCTACGCACTCGCGGGTGTACTGTACCAACTGAGTAATCGTGGACATTCGTTGCCATCGGCCCTGCGAATTCCAGCATTTTTGTTCGCACTCAACTGGGCCTTTCTGGTGGCATCGAAACGCTACCTTAGCGGACAGTACAGCGGATCGTGGCGACGCTCTAGCCGCTAACGCCATAGGCCAGCGATTTAACATAGCAGAACGACAGTGCGTATGAGTAAGTTGGTAGACTTCCATCCCTGTCGCCCTCAATATTTTCGTTTTTGGTCGAGGATCAAATGATGCCTTTTTTTACTATCGTAATGGCCACACGCGATCGGCCAATCTTGTTTTCCGACGCACTAACTTCAGTGCTTGCACAAGAATTTCAAGACATTCAGATCATTGTCGTAGATGACGGGACTTCAGATATTCATCGTTCCGCCTACGATAACGTCATCGCAGACGCCAAATCAACTGCGGGAAATCGTCTGGAATTTTATTCATTGATACATCGGCCCCGTGGTCACGGCCAGAGTTACCCATTGAATTTTGGTGTGTCTCGTGCAC
>JANNRY010000372.1:0-5221 GCA_031401935.1 Betaproteobacteria bacterium
ATTCGCGTCAGGCGATGTTTATGCTCGACGAAGGCGCATCGCTGGAGCAGATTGATCGCGCGATTGAAAACTTTGGATTTGCCATGGGCCCCTTCCGCATGGGCGATCTGGCGGGCAATGATATCGGCTGGCATATTCGCCGGCGCCGCTATGTTGAGCGACCGGAACTGACGTACTCCCGGGCAGGCGACCGGCTTTGCGAAATGGGTCGCTTTGGGCAGAAGACTGGCGCGGGCTGGTACGACTACAAGCCCGGGGATCGGCAGGCCTATCCCTCAACTGTTGTTGCCGAGGTGTTGAGTGAATACCGTCGCGTATCCGGTTTTGAAACACGGCCAATCAGCGATGAAGAAATTTGCCAGCGTTTGGTTTACGCATTGGTCAATGAGGGTGCGCATATATTGGCCGAGGGGATTGCACAGCGCGCCTCGGATATCGATGTCATTTATTTGATGGGCTACGGTTTTCCGCTGTGGCGAGGCGGGCCGATGCACTATGCCGAATCGGTCGGTCTCGCCAATGTCGTTGCCGCCATGAATCGATTTGCAGCCAATCCGCACGCCGATCCTGCGTTCTGGAAACCTGCTCCGGTACTCGACGCGTGCGTGAAATCTGGTAAAGGGTTCGATGCAAAATGAGCAAGATTCTCTCGCAGCGCGATCTGGAGTTCCTCATCTACGAATGGCTGGATGCAGAATCGCTGACCGCGCGCGAGCGCTTTAGCGATCACTCGCGCGAGACGTTTGACGCCGCGATTGAAACCAGCCGACAAATCGCCACGGACCTGTTTGCACCACACAACAAGAAAAGCGACGCCAATGAACCGTTTGTGGTCACCGATGAAAATGGCGAACACGTACAACTCATCCCTGAGATCAAACAGGCCGTTGACGCTTACAGTGCAGCAGGGTTGATCGCTGCCGGGCAAAATTTTGAAATGGGCGGCATGCAGTTGCCATGCGTGATTGAAAAAGCCTGCATGGCATGGTTTATGGGTGCCAACGTCGCGACCGCGGCCTATCCGTTTTTGACGACGGCCAATGCCAACCTGCTGCTGACACACGGCACTGAGGAGCAGATCAGCACTTATGTGCGACCGCAGTTGGCGGGACGCTTTTTCGGCACCATGTGTCTATCCGAGCCACAGGCAGGCTCGAGCCTTTCTGATATAAAAACCCGGGCGGAAGCGGAAGACGATGGCACGTACCGCCTCACCGGCAACAAGATGTGGATCTCGGCCGGCGAGCACGAATTGACCGAGAACATCATCCATCTGGTGCTTGCAAAAATTCCCGGGCCGGACGGCAAGTTGATCGCCGGTGTGAAGGGTATCTCGCTATTTATCGTGCCGAAATTTCTGGTCAACGCGGATGGAACCCTGGGGCCGCGCAATGACGTGGCGTTGGCGGGGCTCAATCACAAGATGGGCTATCGCGGCACAACCAACTGCCTGCTTAATTTTGGCGAGGGCAAATTCCAGCCACTTGGCAAGGCCGGTGCCGTCGGCTATCTGGTGGGCGAAAAGCACAAGGGTCTGGCCTGCATGTTTCATATGATGAACAAGGCCCGCATTGGCGTTGGTCTCGGTGCCACCATGCTTGGGTACACCGGCTATTTGCATGCGCTCGATTACGCGCGCAATCGGCCGCAAGGTCGCCCCGTCTCGGTGAAGGATCCATCAACACCGCAGTCACCGATCATCGAATACGCCGATGTACGCCGCATGTTGCTGGCGCAGAAAACTTATGTTGAAGGCGCGCTCGCGCTTAATCTTTATTGCGCACGGCTGGTCGATGAGGAGCGAACCGGGCCGGATGAAAACAGTCGCGTTGAGGCGCTGCTGTTGCTGGATATCCTCACGCCGATTGCCAAGAGCTGGCCTTCGCAATGGTGCCTCGAGGCGAACAGCCTGGCGATTCAGGTGCATGGTGGCTACGGCTACACGCGTGACTACAACGTCGAGCAGTTTTATCGCGACAATCGGCTGAACCCGATTCACGAAGGCACTCATGGCATTCAGGGGCTGGATTTGCTCGGTCGCAAAGTAGTGATGCAGGATGGGGCAGCGTTCAAGTTGCTGGTATCGCGCATTGAAGCAACGCTGCATAAAGCTGACGAGGATGGCGATCTGACTGAATGGGCGGGTGATGTCTTTGCGATGCTCGATCATTTGGTCGAGGCAACACGCGACCTGCATGCTGCAGGCAACGTAGAAAAAGCGCTCGCCAACGCCTCTGTATATCTGGAGGCGTTTGGGCATGTCGTAATGGCGTGGATATGGATGGAGCAGGCGTTGGTGGCCACGCGTGCTGGAAACCAATATGAAGATTTTTATCGCGGTAAATTGCAGGCATGCCAGTACTTTATCCACTGGGAACTACCGAAAGTACGACCAATGTTGAACCTGCTGGAGTCGCTCGACACCACGACACTGGAAATGAAAGACAACTGGTTTTAACGACTAAAAAAACCGCGCCATGACCGCGAAAAATTCCACCACACGTTTTTCCTCCCGCATCGATGATTACGTCAAATATCGTCCGCACTATCCGGTCGAGATCATCGATCTGCTCGCCGCGAAATGCGACATGACGCCGGAAAGTGTGATTGCTGATATTGGCTCTGGTACCGGCATTCTTACCCGGCTATTTTTGGAAAATGGTAATCCGGTGATCGGCGTCGAACCCAACAAGGAAATGCGTGAGGCTGGTGAAGCGTATCTGGCTGAGTATGCGCGTTTCAATAGCGTGGAAGGCACATCGGAAGCGACGCGTTTGCCTCCTAAAGCGGCGGACGTCATCATCGCCGGCCAGGCCTTTCATTGGTTCGATCAAATCAAATCCCGCGCCGAATTTCAACGCGTTTTGAAAGACGATGGCTGGGTGGTGCTGGTGTGGAACGACCGGCGCGTGGATTCGACGCCGTTCCTGCGGGCTTACGAAGCGCTATTGCAGGAATTTGGCACCGACTACAACGAGATCAATCACAAGAACGTGCAGGACAACAAGGTGTTCACCGCGTTCTTTGGCGCGCCGCCGAGCAATGCGGTGTTCGACAATATTCAACGTTTTGATTTTGAAAGTCTGATGGGGCGCATCAACTCCTCATCTTACGTCCCCGGTCGCGATGATCCCCGTCATGCCGCCATGGCACAGCGCGCAAAAGAGATTTTTGATACGCACCAAAGCAATGGGAAAGTCGATTTTGAGTACGACACACGGGTGTTCTACGGGCGCATGGTGTGACCAGCGATGAAAATATGAAACATTGCGCTAGCGCGCCTTTCAGGCGTAAACGTCACCCGATGTCCTCGATTGCCTATTGATTTCGGCAAGACGTTAAACAAGCATCAATCGCAGTGCGGCTGATACGGTTTGGTTTGATATCAGCGTTTATCGATTGTCCCGCAAATCTACCCTACGTGATCGCGTTGCCAGGCTTGGCGCGGCCCATGTGGGTGGTGTAGGCGGGTACCGCAGTCTCCTCACGCGTGCGCCGGGGTGTGCCGAACTCGGTCAACCTGCTGCGCTGGGGCGCGGCGTCAGACGCGGGTTGTTGTCGTGTCGAGCAATGGGATTTTTCGGATACCAGCCAGTCTTTTGTCCGCCGTAAGGTCACGGAAATCAGGCCTGCGCGGACCGCTTGAGGCGCATAACACTTCGTAAATTACGAACCTAAAATCACTGTATTGCTGGTTTATACGAAGTGACAAGCCAACGATCATTGCGCAGCTTTAATTTCCGATCACGTATCCATGGACGACTCAATTCTTGTTCCCGCAATCATGACCGCCAATATAGTGGCCGCTACCTTCCACGCATGCCACTTTGGTAACGAGGAGCCCGATTTAGTGCTACGTGGCTCGGTAGCCAGTTTGAGCGGTCTTGTTACCGCTGTTGCAGCAATCATTTAAGGCTTGGTCATGGACGTAATCCCCCCCTTTTTAACAGCTGATTTTTTGGGCAAACCCGCCTGGGTCTGGCTTACCTTTGTCGGCGTTGTCGTCGCGCTGCTGGCCTTCGACCTTGGCGTATTGCACAAAGATGACAAAGAGATCGGCGTACAAGAGAGCCTGCTGCTCTCGGCCGGCTACATCACCGCTGCGCTGATTTTCGGTGCCTGGATCTGGTGGTACCTGGGCGCGCAAAGCGGCATCGACTACTACACCGGCTTCTTGATCGAGAAGTCGCTTTCCATGGACAACGTCTTCGTCATTGCGCTGATTTTCAGCTTCTTCGCGATCCCGAGGCAGTATCAGCACCGCGTGTTGTTCTGGGGCATTCTGGGCGTGATCGTGCTACGCGCCATCATGATCGGCCTGGGCGCCACACTGGTCAGTCAGTTCAGTTGGGTGCTATACCTGTTCGGTGCCTTTCTGATTTTTACCGGCATCAAGATGTGGATCATTGCGGACCACATGCCCGACATCGCCAACAACCCGCTGCTGAAGTTCCTCAAACGGCACATACGGGTGACCGAGGGTCTGCGTGGTAACGCATTCTGGGTGCAGGAGCTTGACCCGACTACCGGCAAAGTTGAGCGCTTTGCCACGCCGCTGTTTCTTGCGCTGGTGCTGGTGGAATTCGTCGACCTGGTGTTCGCAGTGGATTCAGTGCCAGCAATCTTCGCCATCACCACAGATCCGTTCATCGTCTACGCGAGCAATATCTTCGCCATTCTCGGCTTGCGCGCACTGTACTTTGCGCTGGCCGCCATGATCCATCGCTTCAAGTACCTCAAATACGCGCTGGCCCTGGTACTGGTGTTTATCGGCAGCAAGATTTTCCTGGTCGGCATCATTGGCAAGATTCCACCGGTCATCTCGCTGAGCGTGACCTTTGGCCTGATTGCGGGTGGTGTGGTGATATCACTGTGGAAGACGCGTGGGCAGCCCTCAACAACCACCGGGCCCGAGTGACGGATCTCATCGCGCCACAAGTAGCCGCTTGCGGCACGGCATCACTAGAAATCAATGAATCTGAAAGTCAGCTTTGGACATAAATTTTTTATGGATTGCCAGTGCCGCGCTCATCGTGATCGGACTGGCGGGCACGGTGTTGCCGCTTTTGCCTGGCACTTTACTGGTGTGGGGCGGCGTGCTCCTTGGGGCATGGATCGACGATTTCACGCGTGTGAGCGTTGGGACGGTGGTGATCATTACCGTTGTGGCAGTACTGGCCTGGGCGCTCGACTTTGTGGCGGGCTTGCTGGGTGCCAAGCG
>JANNRY010000373.1:0-2481 GCA_031401935.1 Betaproteobacteria bacterium
GCAGTCCCTATTCATTTCAGGGGATGGGCAAGGATTGCCTGCCTTGGGTGTTCGAGCTCTCCGGAAAATACGGCATCAAAATAATATCCATGGAAGTCACGAGCGATTAGCATGTCGACGAGATCAGCGAGGCGTTGCGCAAGACCGGCAACCCGACCGGCGTGATGTTGCAGATCGGCACGCGCAATACCCAGAATTTTGAGCTGCTAAAGGCAGTGGGAAGACAGCGTGAATTTCCGATTCTCTTGAAGCGCGGTTTTGGCATCACGCTCGACGAATCCCTGATGGCGGCGGAATATTGCGCTTCGGAGGGCAACACCAAAATCGTCTTCGGTTTACGCGGCATGAAAACAAACTTTGGTGATCCGCACCGCAATCTAGTCGATTTTGGACACGTTCCTGTCGTCCATCGTTTGACGCGCATGCCGGTTTGTGTGGACCCCTCGCATTCGGTCGGGATCCGTGCCGCATCACCGGACGGAATACTCGATGTCTTTCATGTCGCCGCGCAGGGTGTGATCGCGGGGGCGAACATGCTGCTCGTGGACATGCATCCAAATCCGAATAAAGCACTGGTGGATGCGGCACAGGCGATTACTTTGAAAGAATTGCCGTACTTTCTTGAGGACGTTCGGATCGCGCGCGAAGCGTATGAAAAACGTCGCGCACTGGCGGCGGAGATGCGTCTTGCTTCGTAAGATGTTTGAGCAACAGCCCTTGCTATTTTTTACCCATGTGATGCTACGTACGCTGATCTTTGCTGCCATGATTGTCGGCACAGGGCGGTTGTATGCGGCACCCGTCAAACCTTTGTTGCCGTTGCTGGACGACGCAGGCCGTCCTACAGTAATAGCGTTTCGTGCGATGCGCGTAGTGACACTAGCGCCTTCGCTGACCGAACTTGTGTACGCGGCAGGTTCACAGGAACAATTGGTGGGTGTATCCGCATATAGCGATTTCCCTGAATCTGCGAAAAGGCTTCCTCAGGTCGCCGATTCCTCAGGCGTTTCTTTCGAGGCACTTTTGGCACTACAGCCTGATTTGGTATTGGCCTGGAAAGGTGGGACTCGCCCGGCAGATATCGCACGTCTGGCATCGCTTGGCGTCAATGTATTTGTGATCGAAATTCAATCGCATGCCGATGTGCCGCGTGCGGTGCGAACGATTGGGCAACTTGTTGGCAAACCCGCAGGCGGCAATACAGCGGAGCTTTTCGCCGAGATGTTTGATTCCAAGCTGGAAAAACTGCGGTTGGCAGGCGCAGATAAAGCAATAGTGCGGGTATTCTTTGAGATTTCGCAAACGCCATTGATGACCATGAGTGGCAAGCATTTCATTTCAGAAACCATCAAGCTTTGCGGCGGAGAAAACGTGTTTTCGGATGAGACGCAAATGGTGATTGAGCCCTCGCGCGAGGCGCTTTGGAAGCGTGGCGCAGATGCGATTCTGCGACCGGCTTCAATTCACAAGGATATCGTTCGAGATAAGACGCTTTACGCAGGCCTTGCGGCTTACCGAGCTGGCCGGATTTATGCCCTGAATGCCGACTGGAACTTGCGGCCAGGGCCACGTGTGTTGCTGGCTGCGGAAGAAATTTGTACCGCGCTGGATAAAGCGCGCACAAGCATGGCCGCGGGCAAGAGATAAATAGCCGGACTAAAGCTAAAACTCCTGACGAATCCGCAAATAGCTGGCAAAGCGCGGCGTGCCTTTGTTGGTCAATCCGCGATACGTGTACGTGATGACCGTGCCTACAGGTGGTGGATTTTTTCGCACGGCGTCGCTGAATCCGGTGCCAATATTGAAGCGCTTGCCGTCAGGCATCTCCAATCGTAATGCGCCCATTTGGCCGGTATATTTTCCCTTGCCTGCGATCTGTTCAACAACTTTCGCTTCGGTATCCTGCAGTGGTTTGAGTTTGAGCAATACATCGCTGCGGCCTGTGACGTAAGTGGCATCGGCCAAATGCAGCATGAGACCTTCACCGCCACCAATGACGACTTGATCAAGTTTTCGCTTGAGCGCGGCGCGATCAGCAACCTTGAACTGCTCCACCGCGACCAGTTGTGGCCAGTTCGATTTGGCGACAATTTCCCGAATCCGCTTGACGCGATCTGCAAATGTTCCGGCCCCGTCCGGATGCTCGAACACCATATATTTGATCTGTCGCCAGTCGTCATCCAGCGGCGACGTTTTGCGCACATAACCGGAAAGTCGCTCAAACGCGCAGCGCGCAAGCCAAAGCTCGCCGTCCAGTTTTTCCGCAGGTAATTTAGCAATAAACCAGTCGGGCGCGTTTACGGATCGACCACTGCGAAAACGCAAAATTTTGCCATCCCAAATGGCGCGCACGCCATCGTACTTTTCGCTTACCAGGTAATCGGCAGGATCGACGTTCTCGCCGAGCACATTGGCCAGCAGGATTGCGGCAGGCTGACTCGCGTTGACGGTCGTTGCCAACAGCAGGCATACGAACAGATA
>JANNRY010000374.1:0-2339 GCA_031401935.1 Betaproteobacteria bacterium
TGGCCCGCAGGCGGTACGCGATTCAATGGAGGCGATCGTGCTGCCGGGATTTATTGATCAGCACGTCCACGGCGGCGGCGGGCACGACATTATGGAAGGAGGGGAAGCCGCATCGTACGTCGCGGCATTGCACGCGAAGTATGGAACCACGTCATTACTCGCGACAACGATGACCGCGCCGACCGCAGATCTGGAAATTGCGTTTAACGGGTTGGCAGGCATCTGCAATGCGCCGCGCCAACAGGGGACAACAGGCGGCAGCAGCAGCCCCGGCGCACGCGTGCTTGGTGTGCATTTGGAAGGGCCGTATATCAACTCCGGCAAGCTTGGCGCACAGCCCGATTTTGCGCGACCCATGCAGCTCGATGAGTTGGAACGTTTGCATAAAATCGCGCCCATCCGCCTCATTACACTGGCCCCCGAAGTACCGGGCAATATGGCATCCATTGCATCGCTCGTCGACGCGGGCTATCGCGTTCAAATCGGGCACACCGCTGGCGCGTATGAAGACGGTGTTACCGCACTCGCCAACGGTGCCAGCGGTTTTACGCATTTGTTTAACGCCATGACCGGCATGCATCACCGCACACCCGGCATGGTCGGCGCCGCGTTGGCGCACAGCCAATATGCGGAAATCATTCCGGATTTGCTTCATGTGCACCCTGGCGCGATGAAGGTCGCCTTGCGCGCCATCCCACGTTTATTTTGTGTGACCGACTCCACCGCCGCGGCCGGCATGCCCGATGGCGAGTATCGTCTTGGTCGCCACACCGTCACCAAATGCCTCGGTGGTGTGCGTCTCGCTGATGGCACGCTCGCAGGATCAACCTTGACGATGGATCAGGCGCTCCGCAATCTGGTGAATGAATTACAGCTTGATCTTTGCGATGCCTCGCGGCGCGTATCGACCTTTGCCGCCGATTTTCTTGGCCTCACTGATCGTGGCCGCCTCGTTACCAATGCGTGGGCCGATATTGTCGTGCTCAATCGCGATTTGCAACTGACCGATGTATTTGTGGAAGGAATTTCGCTTGACGATGGCAAGTAACGCAACGCCTGCAGCCGTATCGAAAATGTACGTTGAAGCGCGCGAGGCACCCGCTGCGGTCGCCGCGCAAATGATGCGTGATGAAGCCGCCTATCGCGAATTTGGCGCAACGCTGCGCTCAGCAAATCCGACGGCAGTGTTGACGATCGCACGCGGCAGCTCCGACCACGCGGCGCACTACATGGCTTATCTCATCATGGCCAAAATGGGTCGTCTGGTGACGTCGTTGCCGATGTCGCTGATCACACTCTATCAATCACAAATTCAATGCAAAGGCCTGCTGGCGCTCGCGTTTTCGCAATCGGGACAAAGCCCGGATTTGCTTGCGCCGATGCGTTTCTTTTCCGAGGGTGGCGCACTGACGGCCGCATTTGTGAACGAAGCGCAGTCGCCTCTGGCCGCTGCCGTGCAGTCGATATTTCAATTGCATGCGGGTGCTGAAACGAGTGTGGCCGCGACCAAAAGTTTTATCGCGCAATTAGTGGCCGGTGCGCGCGTGGTCGGCGCGTGGAACGATGACGCAGATTTGCGGCACGCATTGTCAAGCCTGCCCGAGACGCTTGTCCGCGCGGCCAATTGCGATTGGTCGGCGGCAGTCGATGTGCTGAAAGATGCTGATCGCCTGTTCGTGATCGGGCGCGGCACCAGCCTGCCGATTGCCATGGAAGCTGCGCTCAAATTCAAAGAAACCTGCGCCATTCAGGCAGAAGCATTTTCTGGCGCGGAAGTGAAGCACGGCCCCATGGCGCTTATCGACGAAGGCTATCCGCTGCTCGTATTCGCGCCACGCGGGCCTGCGCAGGCGGGCCTGCTGGCATTGGCAGACGAGATGCGCGGTCGCGGTGCGCGCGTGCTCCTCGCGGCCCCGGTGGGTACCAGTGCGTGCGAGCTACCCATCATCGAAACCGTGTCAGTTGATCTCGATCCGATTTCGGTCGTGCAAAGTTTTTACATGATGGTCGAAGCGCTATCGCGTGCACGCGGGTTTGATCCTGATCGCCCGCGGCACTTGGCGAAGGTGACGAGGACGAGGTGATAATTTGCACCTGTGTCTACAGGAAACAGGTATCGCAGCTTTACACGGGAGCTGATGGAAGCGTCTGGCACTCGAAATCTCAATACTGTCCGATCAACCGCACGCAGTGGGTTGGGTTTGCCTCATCAGCCCAACACCGCCAATCACCTCGATGTATTTAAATTGATTGGCTGTTCAATGTTGGACTGATAAATCCAGCCCAACCTTGCTTAATCACCGTTCGTACTGACTCTTGTGGCCCGCAGCCATTCAGTC
>JANNRY010000375.1:0-9541 GCA_031401935.1 Betaproteobacteria bacterium
GCGTTAGTACCAGCGACATTCTCGCGGCACGTCATACCCCAGCTTTTCAGCAGCTCATGGCATTTCAAGCAGAACGGACAAAGTCCTTATACGACGAGGCTTTTCGGGCACTTTTGCCTGAAGACCGTCGTCCACAAAGGCCCGGGCTGATTATGTCGGCTATTTATCGCGCCTTGCTCACTGAAATCGAACGCGATGGCTTTCGGGTGCTTACGCAGCGAATTTCACTGACGCCGATGCGTAAACTGTGGATTGCCTGGCGCACGTGGGTGGCAACGTAATGTCGGGCGTGCCAAACGCGCGTCCGGTAGTTGCCATCGTCGGTGGCGGATATGCAGGAATGGCAGCGGCAATAACGTTGTCGCAGTCGGGCGTCGGAAGTGTCGTGTTTGAAGCTGGCAAAACACTCGGTGGCAGAGCACGCCGTATCGAATACCGTGGCGAGATACTCGACAATGGGCAGCACATTTTGTCTGGTGCGTATACCGAGCTGTTGCGTTTAATGCGCCTGGTAGGTGTGCCTGATTCAGCGCTGCGCCGCGTGCCGCTCAGGTTATCCATCCCCCCTCATTTTCTGTTGAATGTTCCGCGATCGCTACTTATGACTGGTTCACTGAGTCTGGCTTGGGCGTTGTTAACGGCAAAAGGACTCACACTCGCCGACAGACTGGCAGCCGTGCGTTTCATGCAGGCATTAAAGCGCACGAATTTTCAAGTAAACGCCTCCAAGACGGTCGCCACATTGCTCTCCGAACAGAAACAGTCGCAAAATTTGATTGACCATCTGTGGCAACCTCTGACAATTTCCGCGCTGAACACGCCTTTAGCTCAAGCATCAGCGCAGGTTTTCGCCAACGTACTGCGCGATTCACTTGCGTCAAGCCGTGACGCCAGCGATTTGTTGTTGCCCTGCGTAGACCTCACCACTTTATTTCCGGAACCTGCTGCTGTCTGGCTGGCAGGTCAAGGCGGCGAAGTCCGCACAGGAGTACGCGTAAAGAATATTCTCGCCGCTGGCGAAAGATACACGGTCGTTTCCGATGCCGGTTCGCAAGATGTTGATGGCGTCATTCTCGCGGTTGGACCACATCAATTGGAAGGGCTGATGGTTGAAGTCGATCCACCTGCATTCAGCTACGAGCCAATTGCCACGGTTTATTTCAAATTCGACCGTCCCGTTCGCATGCGCGAGCCGATGTCCGGCCAGATCCACGGTCTGGCACAATGGTTCTTTGACCGTCAGACACTGGATGCCGCGAGCAGCCGACAAGGTATGAACGAATCAGGCTTGATTGCAGTCGTGATATCAGCTTCCGGCCCACATGAAAACCTGTCGCAAGACGAACTTGCTGATCGTGTTCTTGCGGAACTCGCCGCACACGTTCCCGACCTTCCAATACCGGTATGGCGCAAAGTGGTCACCGAAAAATTCGCCACCTTTGCTTGCACCCCAGACGCGGCGCGCCCACCAACTGTAACCCGCCACGCCGGCGTCTTTCGCGCGGGCGATTACGTAGCGGGGGACTATCCGGCTACCCTTGAGGGAGCAGTCCGCAACGGCATCGCCGCCGCGGTTGCCACCATCATGCGTTTACGTCCTTCAAAAGCTGAACAATGAAACTCGCGCCCGCCACGCTGCCAATCAATTATCAGCCAGTGAAAGACCTGCTGCGCGATCGAGTCGCACTTGTTACCGGTGCGGGGCAAGGATTGGGAAGAGTCGCCGCCCTCGCCTTTGCCCAACATGGGGCAACAGTCATTTTGCACGGTCGCAATGTACCGAAACTTGAAGCCGTTTACGACGAAATAGTTGCGGCTGGCGGCGCGGAACCAGCAATCCTTCCTCTGGATTACCTGAAGGCCAATCAGGCGGAACTGGATGCCTTCGCGCAGTCGATTCACACCACATTGGGTCGTCTCGACGTCATCTTTCACGGCGCGAGCCATTTTGTGTCATGCATGCCGTTAGCGTTACACGATCTCGATATGTGGCAACAGCATGCCCGAATTAACCTCCTCGTCCCAGCCGCGCTGACCAAAGCTTGCCTACCCCTGTTGATAGCCGCGCTGGACGCATCGATAATATTTCTGACTGAAAACCATGCCCTGGAACCAAAAGCGTTCTGGGGTGCTTATGCCGCGTCAAAAAGCGCCTTGGCTGCGCTGACAGCGACGTGGGCAGACGAAATGGAAGGCCAAACAAGAGTCCGGTTTAACCTTTGCCTGCCCGGCCCGGTCGCCAGTCCGATGCGCGCCAAAAGTCATCCCGGTGAGACCGCAGCGCAATTGCGACCGGCAGAAATGTTGGCACGATATTTTCTTTATCTGGCAGGCACCGACAGCGCGCCACTTTCCGGCGGTCTGCTTGACTGCGGGGAATATTCGCCACACATCCCGTAATCACGCAGCCGCTAGAGCGCGATATGTTCCGAAAGCTCTCTGGATTTCGGTAACATACGGAAAGTAATAATAATTTGCAGTTCATCGCATCCAACGCACACGCTCAGTCGCAACTACAGGATCAAGCCAGCCACCGTGAGTAATATGCTCGATCAGGGAAACCGTACGTTTATCGGCAGTGTCGTATTTGTCGACATCGTCGGTTATTCAAAAAAATCTGTCTCTGAGCAGATTGTGCTGAAAGATCGATTCACGTCGCTGCTCGCCGATTCCCTGAAGGACGTCGCGCTGGAGCAACGCATCATTCTCGACACCGGCGATGGAGCGGCGATGAGCTTTCTGGGTGATCCGGAAGACGCCCTTTTTGTCAGCATGCACATGCGTGACTTCCTGCAACGCGCGTATGCGGACCTCGGCTTGCCGGAAAATGCTGCGCAAGAGGATATCGATATTGGCCCGCAAGGCGATCTGTCGGTTCGCATCGGTATCAATCTCGGCCCTGTGAAGCTTTTGCGCGATATCAATGGCCATCCAAACATTGTGGGTGACGGGATCAATGTGGCCCAGCGCATCATGAGCTTTGCGCGGCCCGGACAAATTGTCGTATCGCGTTCCTACTTTGATGTCGTTTCTGTCATTTCAGACGCATATGCCAAGCTGTTCAAGTACGAAGGCTCCCGTACCGACAAACATGTTAGAGAACATGAAATCTACGTTGTCGGCGAATCGGTTGCCGCGTTTGATCTAGCCAGGGCCGGACTGGCCGACCGCGCGGCATCAACAAATCCGAAGGCAAGACCGCCAAGCCAGCCAGGGGTGGCGACTGGCACCCATTCAATGAGAGCGATGGGGGGAGAGGCGGGGGAAGATGTCTCGCTACCTTTCCTGCAAGATCGAGAAAAGCTCACCGTTGCGGGCAGTGTGTTGGCAGCGCTGGTGCTCGCGTTGGTTGTTGCTGCCTGGATGAAAAAAACGGCCGAGCCAACAAAAACTGATTTGGTGCAAGCGCCGCCGAAGGTGCAACTTGTACCGCCAGCGGTAATCCCTGTGGTTCCCGCGCCCGAACCTATCAAAACATCCGATTCAGCATCGGCGCAGTCGGTTGGCACCCCCAATGCCGTCGCGCCGGCGGTGGCGCTACCTGCGGTGGATCTGACGAAATCCGGCCCTGATGCTGGTAAAGCCGCAAAAGCAGCGCCCCCAAAGGATCTCCCACCGGATGCCGCCAAGGTCGCCCCAAAACTCGCTGACCAAGGCACTGTCCGGCTACGCATTGATCCATGGGGAGTCGTGTTCGTCAACGGCCGGTCGATCGGTATTTCGCCGCCGCTCAAAGAAATTAAGTTGGTACCCGGTAAGTACAAAATCGAAGTGAAAAACACGACGTTTACGCCCTATCTGACCAACATTGAGGTCAAGGCGAAAGAAGACATCGGCGTAAAGTATAAATTCCAGTAGCTTCAGTAACGATTCGATTCATTAACCAATATTCAATGCGAGCAGCATCCAAAGCCATCCGATGAATCGCCAAACGCTGTCAAACTGCCGTCCGCCTGCCCAATACTGGGTTCGGTTTGCCTTGTCTGTTGCGTCCGTCGCGTTGATCGCAAGCTGTGCCGTGCCTCCGCAAAAACCTGTCGGGCCCACCGCGGAAGAAATCATCAAGCAGCAACGGGTTGAGCGGGCTCAGATCAACCTGAATGAAGGTTTGAAGAAATATGATGGCGGCAACAATGACGAAGCCATCAAAGATTTTCTGCTGGCGCTCGACAGCGGGCAACTCGCGCTTGCCGATCAGCTAAAGGCTAGAAAACATATCGCGTTTATCCACTGCCTCAGTGGACGGGAAGCCAATTGCAAAGAGGAATTTGAAAAAATAATTGCCATCGACGCAAAATTTGATCTCTCTCCCGCCGAAGCAGGACACCCCACTTGGGGACCAATATTCCGCCTCGCAAGAACTGAAATTGAACTACGTCGAGCCGGTCGCGCACTGCCTGCGCCGACCATCAAACCACTATCGTCCGGCGAAAGACTGATGATCGAAGCGATGAAGTCGTACGACGACGCTGATTACAACAAGGCAATCAAAGGCTTTCAGGATGCACTCAAGGAACCGCTGACGGATGGCGATCGAGTGAACGCACACAAGTTTATTGCTTTCAGCTATTGCCTCACCAACCGCATGACGCTGTGCCGCGTAGAGTTCGAGGCCGTTTTCAAAATTGACGCCAAATTCGACCTAACACTCGCCGAAGTGGGACACCCTTCCTGGGGCCCCTCTTTCCGCGCAGTTAAGGCCAAACAAAAACCGGCACTTCCAAAAAAATAATGATCGAAACACTCGGCCGCTACAAGATTCTCAGCATCATCGGGCAAGGCGCGATGGGTGTGGTCTATCGCGCGGTCGATCCCATGATTGATCGCACCGTCGCAATCAAAACGGTAAATCTCAACCTCTCCCGTGACGAAATCGAAGAATTTGAAGCCCGTTTTCGGCAAGAGATCAAAGCTGCCGGTCGTCTCAATCACCCGAACATCGTCACGATCTATGACGTCGGTCGCAACGAGGATATGGCGTACATGGCCATGGAATATCTCGAGGGCAAAGAACTCAAAGACATCCTCCTCGATAGTGATGGACCACCAGCCGTGGCAACAACAGTGGACTGGATTGCACAAATTGCCCAGGGGCTCGGATTCGCGCACGAAAACGACATCGTCCATCGCGACGTTAAGCCATCCAATATCATGGTCGTCCGCGGCGGATTCGCCAAGATCACGGATTTTGGGATCGCGCGTATGCCATCTTCAGCCGTCAAAACCATGACCGGTCTGATCCTCGGTAGCCCGCGTTACATGTCTCCCGAACAGGTTATCGGCCGAACGCTCGACCACCGCACGGATATTTTTTCACTCGGTGTAGTACTCCATGAGGCGCTTACTGGTTTGCCGCCATTTGACGGCGACAACGTCAACGCGATCATGTATGCGACGGTCAACACCCAACCTCCGCCACCGTCTGCGGCCAATCCTCAGGTGCCGGCAATGCTGGACCTCATCATTGCCAAAGCGCTCGCAAAAACTGTTGATGAGCGTTATCAAACGATGCGGGAATTCGCGAGTGATCTGAATGAAGTCAAGCGGCTGCTCATTTCGCAGCAGCCAAGCGGCAAGATCGTGGCAACAGACTCCCCCTCGCCGCAGAAGTCAATCTCGCTTGAGTCGCTTGGCGTAGGCCGTTACCAGAAAAAAAACGAATCCACCGACGAAACCAAGCCACTCAAAATTGCCAAAGCTTTTGATTCGTTCGATGCCACCCTGAAGCTCGCGGCGATGACCAATCAAACGTCGGAATTTGACCAATACATTTCAGACACAAGGAAAATGCGCGCTTATAAAGGTGCCATTACAGGTGAGCTTGCCGCTCGACCAAGCGAAACGAATACACGAGCCAAGCCAATCGATCCGGCCCGCACAGCGCCTTGGTCAAACGAGTTGCCTTATATTGCCCCGGCACTTTCGCGACCGACCACTGTGTCGTCTGAAACAGCGACGATGAAGCTGCCCGCAGGACTGCGCAGCTCCATCAACAACACGATGATTCACATCGCCGTTGTTGTGACACTTGCGATTCTTGCGTTCGGACTCGCGATCTACCTGTTTGCCAAATAGAATTATTTAATGCCCCAGTTCAACTGGACTTTCAGCATCGTCGGCGTTGCGCCAAGTCCCAACGGATAACAATCAATAGTCGGCTCAGCCGAACAAGGCCGCATTGAAGCCGAGCGTCTGCTGCGTTTCGCGGTGGCTGATTTGTATAAAGCGCTGGGAGCAGGAACGCGTCAGGGTAGTTCAAATTTTCTCGACAATTGCGTTTCGGCCATAGCTTGCAATAACGGTTCGCGTCGATATGCAATTGGCGCGAAAAGCGTAATATGAAGACTCCAGTCAATAATCCACTGACCAATCACGGAGTACCCGCCATGCGCGAATACGACACTCTCCCTGCCCATCCTCTCACTGGTGCCGTATTTGTCGCACGTCCAGCACCGCCAAAATCGGTGACGCTCGAATCGCCCGCCATCGACGTCATGACCGATCTGCGCCACATGCACGCTGCCGTGATCGAGCCGCAAGTGACCATGGACTCGGCCAATGCGTACATGAAGCAACGTGGTGTGCGCTCATTGTTCGTGCTAAATCAGGATCGCGCCTTGGGCGGCATCATCACCGCGACGGATATTTTGGGCGAGAAACCACTGCGCTTCACTGAAGAACGGCGCGTAAAACATAGCGACATTCTCGTCTGTGACATCATGACGCCGCTGGATCGCCTCGACGCGATTCCCATCGAAGAAGTGAAGCACGCAAAAGTCGGCCACGTCATCGCAAGCCTTCGCGACAGCGGACGACAGCACACCCTCGTGATCGATAACCAGTTGCTGGGCAAGGTGCAGGTGTGTGGCATTTTTTCGATCTCGCAAATCGAGAAACAACTCGGCGCCTTGATCGAATCAACCAGCGTCGCTAAAAGCTTCGCTGAAATCGAGGCGACACTGCTGGCGAGTTAATTCGTTTTTCTGCGGATATCAAACCCGCATAAAATCGCGACAGTCCAGCATTGACGGGCATCGTGGCGTGTTTTATGCCTGTGAACCGCAACAGTGCTTGTGTTTTTAATTTCAATAAACACTCACCGCTTAGCCCCCTGGACGCTAGGCGGCACCGGTGCCACATAGCCAATCACCATCAACAGAACGCCCACGCCAATAAACGAAACGATGCGCGCGACTGTACCGGTGCTGCCCAGATCGTTGACAAATAGTTTCAGTACGACGACGCCAAGTAATACCGCACCCGCTATCCACAAGCCGCGCGATGGTGGCGACTGTTTCCCTGCCGACCACATCATTGCCATTGCGGTCGAGGTCCACAGCAACGACAGTGCCGCCTGCGCGACCACGGAATGTAGAAGTGCAGGCAGTTCGAACGGCACATCCGCCCAATGATGAACGGTTCGCAGCAGCGCGGCATTGACCCAAAAGAATCCTGCTGCCGCTATCGTGAGCAGGATGGCATACGTTTGCTCCGTACTTCCGTTCTCTTTCAATCCTCGCGACGCCCAGACGGCTGCTGCCAATATTGCAAGCTGCGCAAAATCGAGTGGATTTAGTATCGGCAGGTAAGTTAGCGGCGCGATTGAACCGCTGCTATCGATGTTGGCAAACAGCGTCCAAAGTATTGCGCCCGCCAGCAATGGCTTCACCGACCAATTGCGAATGGCGGTGGCATGCAGACCGAACGGCCACCAATTCCGCTTGATCGCAAATGTGGCCACTGCGACGCCTACCGCAATCGTGAGGCCAATGCCCGCATATTGCCAGGCGTTGGAGAGTCCCAAATCGTTGGCGCGCCAGCGAGCCTCCCACGCCACCAACAGCAGCGCCAGATTGAACAGCACGACATGCTGCCACGCCGGTCGCCACGCGCTGGCATCGCGTTCCTGCCGGGCGAGCACAACATCGCCCGCGATAAATGCCAGCAACCAGACAAATAATTGCACGCCTGCGAATGGGTGCATGCGATGGTCGGACATATATATTGCGCTCACCAGCATGACCGCAGTCAGTAATATCTGGGTGCAACGTAGCGCCGTCCACTTCAGCCGCGCGCCGATCCATTCAAATATGACGACAACCAAGGCCGCGAAAATCAAGGTGGCGGATAGTCGATCAGATGCAGCCGTCCACTGCCGACAGATGCCGCTGATGATGCCTGCGAACAGCCAGCATGTTCCCCATCCCACGAGCCAGCCCTGCGCACCTGCCTCCAAATTCGATAGCGAGTCTTTATAGCGGTGCATGAACCATGCGGTGAACAAGGACGCCGCCGCGATCAAGCCGCAGCCGATCACCCAATCGTTCCACCAAGGACTGACGATGGTTACATCTAGCATGACCCAGCAAAAATATCCCGCCGCGAACACCTGCAGGCACAGCGCAAACACACGCGAGAGCACACTTTTCTGGCGGCAGCCCATCCAGAATATTGCTGCCCCCTCAAGTGTCCAGAAAGCAAATGTGGGATAGCCCTGGAACGCAAAGTACGGCGCGACAGTGCCGAACACCACCGCTAACGCCAAATGTGCTTCCGCCAGCAGGCGCATTTTCTCGGCCTTCCACAACAACCACGCCAGTGCGGCGTAAATCACCGATGCACCCAATGCGCTCCATGCCAGCGCGTTGTTGCCCATATCGCGCGTCAATGCCGCTTGCAACATCGCTGCAGAAAGAGGCATCCCGAACACCAGCGTGCCATCGACCACACCTTTCAATTGCGGCGGCTGGCGTTGCGCAAACAAGATCGGAATCGCCAAATACAGCAGGGAAAACAAAATCAGGAATGGCTCGACGGTTGCAAAATACGCGGGCTGATAAGTTGTGTAACCCCAAATCAGCGCAATGGCAAAAGTGAATAGAAAGCCGATGAAATTGAGCTCGCGCCACGCTTTGAACCAGCTCGCGCCTAGAATCAGCAGATTCAACAACAAATAATACGAAAACAGCAGCACGTGATTGCCGCTGCCGGTTGAAGCGAGAATCGGCGCCATAAACGCGCCGAGCAATCCGAGCGCCGCAAACGCGCGCGCGTCGAGCCTGACCGCGAGCACGATGGTGGCAACACCAAGGGCTGCAAACAAAACAAAGCCGACGACTGCGCTGATGAGCGCGAATGTCTTCAGCGCAAAAAAGACATCGAGATACATCAAACCCATCGCGCCGCCAAATAAAATCAATGCATAGGTACGCTTGGTTTGGATGACTTTAAGACCAATAAAAAGCATCACGGCACTTGCGACCGCTACACCCAGCAGGCGTATTTCAGGCGGAAACACGCCACGGTCGTAGGCGAATTTGAGCAAAAATCCCACGCCGAAAAAAAGCACCACCACGCCTAGTTTTGCAACGATATTGGTTTCGAGCATGCGCTCGATAAAACCGGGAGCACTGAGGACTGGCTGCTCAACCGGCACAGGTTCAGGCAATGGCGTTTGTGATGCGGGCGGTGTTTCCTCAGTCACTAAAACAGTGGGTTGCATGGCAACCCTCGGCGCTGCTGAAACTTGCTCGTCATCGAC
>JANNRY010000376.1:0-19733 GCA_031401935.1 Betaproteobacteria bacterium
GCGAAAAAGCGTTTCATGACGAGGCGGATTGTGCCATACGGACGCGCTCAGCAATAAAAAAATGAAACTCAACCACCGGCGAGGCTTCTAGGGCATAAATGCGCAGTGAACCCCGCCGGTGCTTGAGTTTGTACATTTTCCGCTAAAGCCTCCATGCCGGGCGTGGAGGACCAGAACCGCCGCTTACTTGAACTTGTAATCCAGATTCACGTTAAAGCGCCTACCCAATTGACCTGACGTACCGTTGTCCCAGTAATTGAACGTATTGGGAACTTCGATGGAGCGACCGTAATCCTCGAACAGATTGAGGATGCTAAACGAAACGGTCATCCCTTTTAGCCCGGTATACGCACCGCCGATGTCAATGCTGCGTTCCGCGCCTACGTAGCACTGACCGTTTGCGCGAAGGAACACGTTACCTGCAGCGGTTGATGCTTGACACGTGGCCGTTGTGGTTCGCTCAAGTGCCGACGTTTCGTTATGACGAATCCACGCAGACATGTTGTTCTTGCTCCAACTCAACCTGACGCTCGATTTGTGCTTTGGCACATCTGCCGTGTCCGTGCCGACCAGCGATTGCACAGCCGACGTGGCGAGGATTTGCTGATCAAAGTAACGGGTAATTGTGCCATTTACATTGAGGGTGAATTTACCCAACTGCTCGTGGACTGGAAAACGAATATTGAAATCGTAATCAAGCCCGGCCGTTTCGGTGTATTTGAAGTTACCGAAGCGGCGCAATACGACCAGAATCGGGCCGCTATTCGGAACACCCGGTAGCCATGTCGCTGGATTGGGGTCGCGAATGAGCACGCTCGCGTTAGCGGTCGGGTTGGCGTTGTAGGCGTCCACGATGTCGATGCCGCGTTGTACGCGAATCTCTTCGTTACGGCGGAAGAACCAGCCATCGACGGAAAGGTCAACGTACTTGGTCGGGGCGATAATCGTGCCCAGCGTGTAGGACCTTGACGTTTCAGGTTTCAGGTTACGGTTGGCGCTGATGATCGTCGGCAAATTGCCCGGCGTGACAGTGCCAGCAGGTACTGCGGTGAAATTCGTCACGTTGCAGTCGCGCGCAACGGACGGGTTCGCCCGGCTGACCGGATTAGCGGGATCGCTTGAATTGCAACGCAGGCTGTCAAAGACGCGGCGATCCTGTGAGCTGTTGAACGACAACAAGAATGAATCGCCAATCTGGGAAATGGCCGGCGCCCTGAATCCGGTGGCAGCGGTACCCCGGAATGACACATAGGTGGGCACCACATCGAACTTGAAGCCGAGTTTGCCGGTGGTGGAATTACCGAAATCGCTGTACCTTTCGTGGCGAATGGCACCCTGCAGTTCCAGCGTCTTCAATACGGGCAAACGAATTTCGGTAAACACGGCCTGCGAATTGCGGCTACCTTCAGCACCATTGGCGACCAGCCCGACAAAATCACCAGTCTTGTAAATATCACTTGGTATTGACGACAAGGTCTCGCGACGCACTTCACCGCCGACAGCGATGGCAGCGAAGCCACCTTGCAGACTGAACAGTTCGCGGCTCGCGCGCGCGTCCAGTGCGGCCACGGTCGCTTCGCCTTCATTGACTGCATCGGAGGCCACGCTGGCAATCGCTGCCGCCGTATTGGACTGGGTAAATCGGTAGGTTCCAGCGGCCAACGAAGCGTCCAGCAAGGACTTACGCAAGCGCCCCGCTTGCACCCGGGAATTATCCTGACGGCTGTACAGCAACGCGGCATCGACATCCCATTTCCCGATATATCCCTGCACACCCGTCGTGACACGATACATTTTCAGTTCATTGACATCGGTGATTGGAAGGTCGTTAAACCGGTGGATCAGTTGCACCGGCTGCGCTGTCGCGGTGCCGTTGGTCGGGTTGTCCGGGTGACCGATTGGCAAAATCAGCGCATTCTGGTTCAGGAACGTGCCGGTCAGCAGTGGCCACGTTACCGCCACGGGGTTGGCCGAACTGACGAGTGCGGTGGTCAGTGTGCGCGGGACGTTTAGCTCGGTTGTCTTGGTACGCGCAACCATCACGTCTGCATAGGCAGTCAGCTCGCTGCTGACGGCAAAATTGGCGCGTGCCGAGCCACTGACGCGGTCTTGCTTGGCGATGGCCTGATCGGCGTTATCCAGATTAAATCGGCACTGACCGGTACGAAGCGAAGCAGTCGCCGCCGTAAAGTTTGGCAGGCGTGTGGGCACACCTTTCCCCACAGTGAGCTCGTCGGGGCAGCCGGCAAACGTACCAAGATAGTTGGCACCAAATACGCTGTTGTTTGCAACCGTGCGACCGTCAATCGTGGTGGAGCCTGCCAAGCTGCTGGGCACTCGATAGTAACTTGCAATCGGAGACGCCACCGAGTCCGGGGTAAACCGCTCAAGGTTCCCGTTGACGCGGCGATATTCCTGATACTGGGCAAGATTGCCACGGTCTTTTAACTCGGCATGCATGACGGGATCGCGTCGCGAAACCTGTAGCCCGCCAAACACGTTGAATCGTTGTCGTGCGATATCGCCGAAACCGAAAGTCAGAGACGCATTTTTGGTCACGCCAACACCTTGATCATTGGCACCGTATGACGCGCTCGCCTCCAGACCCTGATAGTCTTTCTTGAGAATGTAGTTGATCACGCCGGCCATCGCATCCGAGCCATAGATCGCGGAGGCACCGTCCTTCAGGATTTCGATTCGCTCAATCGCCTCTTTAGGGATCGTATTCACGCTAAGCAGCGAGCCACGCCCAAAGTTGACATCAACTGCCGCCACTGGCGCTATGCGTCGACCGTTAATAAGAATCAGCGTGCCCTGCGAACCAAAACCACGCAATGAAATCGTCGCCAAGCCGCCCACAAAGCCACTTGCAGCGCCATCCTGCAGCGAGGACGCATCCACGGCACTCAGCGAGCGCATCAAGTCTTCCACAGTCGCGTAACCGGAATTTTTGATATCGGCCGCAGTAATGATCTGAACCGACGAAGGCGTTTCGGTATCGACACGTTTGATCAGCGAGCCCGTCACTTCAATCTTTTCGACTTTTTCTGGCGCTGCGGCTAGCGCTTGTTGCGCGAACGCATTGAACGCGAGTGTTGCACTGCCGACGCTCACTGCGAGTGTCTGTGCCACGATGCGCACGATTTGTTTGGTTTTATTTTTTTTCATTCCCTGTCCTTTATCGGAGATTAGCTGCTTTGAGTCGGTGGTGATATCGTTACTCAAACGCTAGATTAGCGAAGAAAGTGTAACTAAGTGTGCCAATTCGTCGCTGTGTCGCATGCGTGCAACACTAATGTGCCTTGCGCTACAGTGTGCAAGACTTGGTGCGGTTACCACCAAAAAGTGTAGATCGCCATTTGGCGGGCGTTTCAGGCAATAAATGCTCGTCAATCCGCACCAGTGCTCGGGTTTGTCTAGCGAACGGCATAGCGCGCATCATTTTGCGGAGCCAATCAATACGTGGTCATGACCTATGCTGTGCTCGAGTGTCAGGGTGACAACACGTACGCACAGGCAGCAGCGAGCACAATTTCCGCTGTGGCGTCAGCGCATTCGACGTCGCGGCCGTGAAGCCGCGGTTCGGAACTACGTTGCCGACTACTTAACGCCCAACGTTCGCTTCAAAAACGCAATCATCTGCGGATATGAATCTGCCTGCGCATGGGCGTTGCCTTCGGGTGTGCCACCACTCTTACTCGGCCCCGCGTTGTACTGCGTGGTCTGACCCCAGCCGTTGCCGGACAGGAAGTGACCTGCATCGGGATAGATGAGCGCCACTGTTTCAAGCCCGAACTCGGCACGTTTCTCGGCGATGATTTGCGCCATCATGCCCGAGGCCCAAATCTGATCATCGTGCCCGCCGATCACCATCAGTGGGCCTTTGAATTTCTCGACGGGAATGCGCGCCTTGACTGCGGCGGCGGGATTGGCGGCGCGGCCCTTATCCTGCGGGCGACGAATCTTCACGTCAGTACCGGTCTGGAATCCCTTGAACTCCTCCATGAAGTCTTTGTATGGCACAAACGGCAAAGGCTTGCCGTTGAGCGAGAACGAAGAGCTCTGGCCCGGCATCGTGCCAGGCCCCCAGCCCTCCCACACCACATCCGACGGCACCGAGGCTACGACCGATGTGATCCACGAAAAATTGGCTGCGGCGATGAGCGCGAATTCGGCACCTTTTGAACCGCCGTAGATGGCGATGCGCGACGTATCGACATCGTCACGCGTTTTCAGCCAATCGAACGCCGCGTTCAATCTCTCCACCGGAATATCGGCGAACGCTTCCGGCAACTCAGCGATTTCGCGTTTGTTGCTGGGCCAGTTCTGCGGGGAATAGTACGGCAGCCCAAGCACCGCAAAACCGCGCGAGGCGAGCCGAGGGGATTCGTCGCGTGCGGTCGATGATCCGCCCTCGGAGCCGCCCAACACGATGATAACCGGGCGCTTCACCTTGCCGGGCAAGGACGCAAGCACCGCCCCCGGAAACTTCTCTACTTTTTCCACCTTCACTTCAGGCAGTGAATTGATGAAATCGATGGTCGCGTTCGCGAGCACTTTGTCGCCCGATGCCGCATTGAGTTTTACCTGCATGAGCGGTCGATCCGCAGCAATCGCATCCGCAGTAGGGAACATCGCCCAAAACAGTCCGCGGATGTCGGCACCTTTGTAGCTGCCTGATTTCGGTGCCGCAGTGGCCAAATCCAGCTTGCCATCAGCATTCGTGGTGTAGACCGCATCAGCGCGATACAAGGCCGGCTTGGCCTGACCCCACGCAACCACCACCCGTTCAGCCGTGATTTTTACGTCCGAGTTTGCAGGCAGGCCCGTCAAGGTGATGGTAATCGGCTCGCCAGAAAGTACCGGGTTTGCAGGCTGGATATTGAAGCTTTGTGATGACGCAACCGATGCGAAGCTGACGCCAATGACAAATGCGCTGGTGAAAAATATGCGGTTCATTCGTAGCCTTTAAGATGAGAAATGACGTGCGCGCATCTTAGCGAATTAAATCGGAATTGGGCGGCGCTTGCGACGAACGACAAGAAAGACAGCGCGAGCTGCCTGCCTGGGTGCTCTGCGGTTCCCGCAAATTCATTTGTGCAGAAATTAGGCTGGAACAGGGAAATGAATGCCGCGCCGGGTTGGCGCGGACCTCCGCCAACCGCCGCGAAACTCAGTCGCGAAACGGATGCTTCACAACCACCGTTTCTTCACGATCCGGCCCGGTCGATACCAGATCAATCGGCGTGCCGACGAGCTGTTCAATCCGCTTCAGGTACGTCTGCGCGTTTTTTGGCAAACCATCCCAGGCTTTCACGCCGTAGGTACTTTCGCTCCACCCGGCATGATCTTCAAAAATCGGTTCGCAATGAGCGATGCTGTCTGCACCGTACGGAAGGATGTCGGTTACCCGACCATCAATTTTGTATCCGGTGCAAATGCGCAATGTCTCCAAACCGTCGAGCACGTCGAGCTTCGTAATACAGAGTCCCGACAACCCGTTGATCTGGGCTGCGCGTTTCAACGCGGCTGCATCAAACCAACCACACCGACGCGGGCGCCCGGTGACGGAGCCAAATTCGTTGCCGCGTTTGCGCAAGCGTTCACCAATATCATTTTCAAGTTCGGTCGGAAACGGCCCGGAGCCAACGCGGGTGGCGTATGCCTTGGTGATACCCAGCACGTAGTTCAGCGCCTGTGGGCCCACGCCTGCGCCAGCGGAAGCCTGGCCTGCCAGACAATTGCTGGAAGTCACGTACGGATACGTTCCATGATCCACATCGAGCAGTGCCGCCTGCGCGCCTTCGAACAGCAAACTCTTTCCCTCTGCCATCAAGCGATTCAAGTCTGCGGATACATCGGCAATCATGGGCTTCAACCGCTCGCCCATTTTAAGGGTAGCTTCGAAAACGGAATCGACCGACACTGTTTCGGCCTTCAGGTAATGTTTCAGAACGAAGTTGTGATAATCGAGCACTTCGATCAGCTTTTCTTTGAAGCGCTCCGGAAAGTAGATGTCATGCAATCGAATCGCACGTCGCGCAACTTTGTCTTCGTAACAGGGGCCGATACCACGACCGGTGGTGCCGAGTTTACCGAGGCCGAGTGCCAGCTCGCGGGCCTGGTCGATGGCGACGTGGTAAGGCAGGATCAGCGGGCAGGCCTCGGAAATACGCATGCGACTCATCACATCCACACCCGCGACGGCCAGCTCATCAATTTCCTGCAACAGCGCGGACGGCGACAACACCACCCCGTTACCGATGTAGCAGGTGACTTGTGGATGCAAAATGCCCGACGGAATCAGTCGTAATATCGTTTTTTTGCCATTGACAACCAATGTGTGGCCGGCATTGTGACCGCCCTGAAAGCGCACCACGGCTGCGACTTCATCGGTCAGCCAATCGACGATCTTGCCCTTGCCTTCATCGCCCCATTGGGTACCGATGACGACGACGTTTCTTGCCATGTTGATTCCTTCGATTCTGCGATTATTTGAGAGGCACGGTCGTCCAGCGACTATTTACATTGTCAAGCTTGCGATCACAGCCAAGCTCGTGAAGATGTGCATCGTGACCCGGCAAGGTTGCGATCACCGTTTCGCCGGATGCGCGCAATCTCGCGATTTCCATACTTGCGGCAGCATCGGGTTGCGAAGGGGCCAGAATTGCGCCACGTATCGGTTCATCCGCAACCAGCGGTAACAACGCTTTCAGATCCATGCTGAACCCTGTCGCGGGACGGGCGCGTCCAAACGCTTTGCCAACTTCATCGTAGCGACCGCCTCGGGCCACGGCATCTGTCGCTCCGTGCGCAAACGCGGCAAAGGTAATACCGCTTTCATAATTGAAGCCGCCGAGTTCGCCGAGGTCAACGCTGACTTTGATGCCTTGTTGCGAGAAATGCTTTTCGATCACATTTAGCTGTGACAACGCATCGGTAATTATTTTTTGCGCCGGGAGTATATCGGCCGCGCGCGTCAACGCCGATTTATCGCCATACAGCGTGGGTAATGCGGCAATTGCCTGATAAGACGCGCCGAGCTTATCGGCCAATAATTTAAGTGCGGCAACGTCCTTGGCCTCGGTGGCAACAAACGCTTGCTCTGCGATATCGGGGGCAACGTTTGCACTCGTGATCAACGACCGGAAGATTGCAGGGTGGCCAATGTCCAACTGAACATCAGCAACACCGAGCGTGCGTAACACGTCCACCATCAGTTGTTGAATTTCAATGTCAGCTTCCAGCCCTGCGTGGCCGTACATTTCAGCGCCTGCCTGAAATGGCTGGCGGCTTTTGCCCAACCCTGCTGGCAGCGTATGCAGCACGCTGCCGGCATAGCAAAGGCGCGTGACGCCCTGCCGGTTGAGCAAATGTGCGTCGATCCGCGCTACTTGCGGCGTGGTGTCGGCGCGAATGCCCATCGTGCGGCCGGATAGCTGATCGACAAGTTTGAATGTGGCGAGATCCATGTCGTGCCCGGTACCGGAAAGCAGTGATTCCACATACTCCAGCAACGGCGGCATGACCAACTCAAATCCGTGGCGTGCGAATAGATCCAACGCGGCGCGGCGAAGACGTTCCAGCTTCTTTGCATCAGCCGGCAAAAGATCTTCTATGTTTTCAGGAAGCGTCCAGGTTCTCATTTCAGGTAACCATAAAAAACAGTGTCAAGCCGAGCGCAATAGACATTAGGCCGACGGCTGACGCAAAAACGGCGCTGGTGAATATTTCACCAGCGCCGTTGACGAATTATACGCGAGTTGCCGGGCCGCGCTGGGCACGCGCCTACTTGCCGCCTTTATTCGGGCTCTTCAAGTACTTGAAGAAATCCGAACTCGGTTCAAGCACCATCACATCGCTCTTGTTGCGGAAGCTGTTGCGGTAAGCTTCCATGCTGCGATAGAAGGAATAGAACTCAGGGTTTTTGCTAAACGCCTGCGCATAGATTCGTGCAGCACCGGCATCGCCCTCGCCCTTGATTTTCTGGGCCTCGCGATAAGCTTCAGCGAGGATGATTTCGCGCTGCCGCTCGGCATCTGCCTTGATCTTGTCGGCGTCACCCGCACCAGTGGAGCGAAGTTCGTTGGCAACGCGTTTACGTTCCGAATCCATGCGCTTGTAAACGTCGGCGTTGATTTCCTGCGCCAGATCCACCCGCTTCAAGCGCACATCAAGGACTTCGATACCGATACTGCGCGCATCCGCGTCGGACTTGGCACGCAAGTCTTCCATGATCTTATTGCGTTCACCCGAAATAACCTCAGACAGCGTCCGCTTGCTGAACTCGTCGCGTAAATCGTTATTGACCGATTGCGCAAGCCGAACCTCTGCCTTGTTTAGATCACCGCCAGTCGAAACAAAAAATTGCTTCATATCGACAATTCGATATTTGACATAGGAGTCCACGAGAACGTTGTTTTTCTCCATGGTCTGGATGCGTTCCGCGTCTTTGGTATCCAAGGTCTGAATACGGGTGTCGTAGAGCCGAATGTTTTCAATCATCGGCACCCTGAAATACAAACCAGGTTCGGTTTGGACCGCGACAACTTCACCCAAGCGAAACTTGATCGCGGCCTGACGCTGGTCAACCGTATACGCCGTAAACACCAACGCGAGCAATGCCAGAATGATTATTGAACCAACAATGGAAAGATTTTTTTGCATGATTTCTCTCCTTATCGAGCGTCGCGTGTGCGCATATCGCGCAGACGGTTGGCTTCAGTAACGACGGGGGCGACGGGATCAGCGGCTCGCGGTGTCGCAGCAGTTTCACCGGCAGCGCTCGATGGTGCCTGCTGTGCAACTTGCATCAACTTGTCCAGAGGCAAATACAAAAGACTATTTCCGCCCTTTTGATCAACCACCACTTTGCTGGTGCTCTGCATTACCTGTTGCATCATGTCGATATACAAGCGCTCGCGGGTAACGCCGGGGGCCTTGTCGTATTCGGCAAGAACCTGCGTGAAGCGTGACGCATCACCCTGAGAATTGGCGATGACGCGTTGTTTGTGCCCGTTGGCCTCTTCAATCAGACGCGCTGCCGCGCCCTTGGCCCGTGGCAATATGTCGTTGGCGTAAGCTTCGCCCTCGTTCTTCAGGCGTTCGCGATCCTGTTTGGCACGCACGGCGTCATCAAAGCTGTTTTGTACCTGCTCCGGTGGCTGCGCGTTCTGCAAGTTCACGATGGAAATTTGAATGCCGGTCGTGTACCGATCAAGAATCTGCTGCATCAATAACTTGGTACGCGCTGCGATATCTCCGCGGCCTTCGTACAACACAAAATCCATCTTGCTCTTGCCGACGATCTCGCGCATCGCTGTTTCGGCGACCTGACGAACGGCTTCTTTTGGATCCTTGTTATTGAAGAGGAAATTTTCTGGGCTTTTCAGTGTGTATTGAACGGCGAATTGCACGTCGACGATATTTTGGTCTTCCGTGAGCATCAGCGCTTCTTCACGCACCTTTGTTTTCTGGTTGTTACGATGGCCGATTTCAACCGCTTCAACCTGATCAACGTTGACGATCTCGTTGGTTTCAAACGGATACGGCCAGCGCCAGCGCAATCCAGCTTGCGTAGTTTGCGAGTATTTTCCCAAACGCAATTCAACGCTGCGCTTGCCCTGTTCGACGGTATAAAAACCGCTCGCCAGCCAGACCGAAAGTGCTAGTCCTGCCGCGAGTGCGACGCCGCCACTCATCATCGCAGCACTTGGCGCACCTGGTCCACCGGGACCGCCATTATCACCGCCGCCGTTATTGCTGCCCTTTTGACCGAAAAAGCCATCAATCTTTTGCTTGAATTTCCGCAAAATCTCATCGAGGTCGGGCGGGCCGTCATTCTTGCCGCCACGCTTGCCCCATTGCGGATCGTTCATCGACATTTCCGATACGTTCTCACTGCCCGTGCCGGAGTGCGCGCGATTTTCCAGCATGCCTCCCGCCCAGTAGCGCAATCGATAAAACGGATACGCCAATAGCGCCGCAAAACCAGCGAGTGGCGCAACTAAAACTGTTCGACCTAAAAATCGCATGCAATCTGCTCCGAAGAATATAAAGGTGCTGCCGTTCCACACCGCCGTCAATGCGTAAGCAATAAGCTTTCGGGCGCGCTGTTTATGTTGATTTCAGTCTGAGACATGTCATCAAGGCAAGGAGTTCTAGCACTTGCTTTGTTCGCTTGATCTTCCAACCCGTACTCTTTAATAGTCTCGCGCAGATGTGTGAGGCCAGCGCCCTGAATTGCGCTAACGCGACACTCGCGAATTTTACCACTTTCATCCCGCAGAACTGCCCCGAGCGGAACGCCTTCAAGACGGTCAATCTTGTTGTGTACGATCACCTGAGGGATATGATCTGCGCCAATCTCTGCCAGCACTAAATTTACGTCATGCATCTGTTGCTCGCGCATCGGATTGGCTGCATCCACGACATGAATCAATAGATCAGCTTCCATGGCCTCAGTGAGCGTGGCATGAAAAGCCGCCACCAAACCGTGGGGTAAATCTCGGATAAATCCCACTGTGTCAGACATCGTTACGTGTATACCGGGCTCGATGTAAAGCTTGCGGGTGGTGGTATCGAGTGTTGCAAACAATTTGTCTGCGACATATGTCGCCGAACGCGTCATGCGATTGAACAACGTGGATTTTCCGGCGTTGGTGTATCCGACGATTGAGACGTTGAACACGCCCGCGCGCATTCTGCCCGCACGCTGCGTTGCGCGTTGTCGTCCAAGTTTTTGCAATTTCTCTTTGAGGCGCTTGATTCTGTCGCCAATCAGCCGACGGTCCATCTCAAGCTGGGTTTCGCCCGGACCACCACGCGCACCGATGCCACCGCCCTGTCGCTCGAGGTGCGTCCAGCCGCGAATCAGGCGCGTCATTAAATGCTGCATCTGGGCAAGCTCGACCTGCACCTTGCCTTCGGCACTACGCGCGCGCTGGGCAAAAATATCCAGAATTAGATCAGTACGGTCAATCACCCGCACGCCAACAAGCTTTTCAATATTGCGGATCTGAATCGGCGAAAGCTGGTGATTAAAAACAACCAGATTTGCATCATGCTCAGCCACGCAAGCGGCAATTTCTTCGATTTTTCCGCTGCCCGCAAAAGTCCCGGCATCAGGTTTAGCACGTTTGCCGCTAATCGTATGCGCAACCGTCGCACCCGCGCTGGTGACAAGTTCCACCGCTTCAGATAAACGGTCTTCGAACAGCGCTTCGTGAAAATCTATACCGACGACAATTGCCTGCGTGCGACCTGGTACCTTAGCGGGTAAATGTGACGATGATTTTTCGGTGAAGTCTGGTTTCATTTAGCGGACGCGCCTCGAATGGCGCACGATCACTGCACCCAATGACCTAGATATTGGGACATTTGTCAAAAAATCAAACCAGCTCGTGCCCCTAACGGGACGCCAACGCCATCGTCGCGAGTGCAATTAACCTTCGCTTGGCGCTTCAAATGGAACTGTCACGGCGCGCGCAGGCACGACCGTGGAAATGGCGTGTTTATAGACCATCTGCGTTACGGTGTTTTTTAGCAGGACCACATATTGATCAAATGACTCAATCTGTCCCTGCAACTTGATGCCGTTCACGAGGTAAATTGAAACGGGGACGTGTTCCTTGCGCAAGATGTTCAGGAACGGGTCTTGTAGTAGTTGCCCTTTTGCACTCATGTTCTTATTCTCCGATTTCTAAACTACTGTTTGCAGGCAGATTGCCCAATCCGGACCCATCCTTGTTGCCTGACCGAAATTAACTCTAACCCAAACGTGCAAAGTCTGCACGAATGTCCACCCTTACCAATGAAGAGACAGCAATTTCCGGGCCGAGTTCCCTGTATGCGATTCTGTGGAAGAAGTGAAGCAATCAATCAGCACCTACCGGATCCGCAACAGCGCTAATTAGCTGTACATTTTTTTCGAGCGAATCCTGCCGCGACGCCTCTGTCGTTCTTGGCTTGCAGTGATTTCCTGCGGCTTCTTGTGTGCGTAGGGATTTGTTGCCTGCTTCAAATCAACCCGCAACGGCGTGCCCTTAAGTTTGAAGGCATCCCGAAATGCATTTTCCAAATAGCGCTTATAACTGTCCGCCAGATTGGCAAGACCGGAGCCGTGCACCACAACGACCGGCGGATTGTGTCCACCTTGGTGCGCGTAGCGCAATTTGGGGCGGTTCAAGCCGTTCATCGGAGGCTGATGTGCAGCAACGGCTGCAATCAAGGCGCGGGTGAGTTTGGGCGTGGATAGCTTCGACATTGCTGCTGCGAACGCCTGATCAATCGAGGCAAACAGGGGCATCACGCCCATGCCGTCTTTGGCAGAAATCGTATGGAAGTTGGCGAAGCTCAGAAAATGCAGCTTGCGGTCGTATTCCATTTTGGTGCGATCCCGCGTGTACGTGTCGAGGTTATCCCACTTGTTGATGCCGACCACCAGCGCCCTGCCTGATTCGAGAATAAACCCCGCGATATGCGCATCCTGCTCGGAGATTTCCTGCCGTGCGTCCATTAGCAACAGAACGACGTTGGCATCTTCAATGGCTTGCAGCGTTTTCACAACAGAAAATTTCTCGACTGCTTCGAATACTTTGCCGCGTTTGCGGATACCCGCAGTGTCGATGATGGTGTATTGCTTGCCGTTGCGAAGCAGCGGAATATAAATCGAATCGCGCGTAGTCCCGGGTTCATCAAAGGCAATCACCCTGTCCTCGCCCAGCAGGCGGTTTACGAGCGTCGACTTGCCCACATTGGGGCGACCGACAATGGCGATTTTTGGATGGTCCGGCTCAGGTTCGTCAGTTGCTTCGGGGAATGGTTTGAGCACATCCTCGATCATTTGGCGCACACCTTCGCCGTGCGCAGCTGAGATGGCAACCGGCTCACCCAATCCCAGTTCATGGAATTCGGCGACGACAACGTCCTCGTTCATCCCTTCAGCTTTATTTACCGCAACATTGATAGTCACGCCACGGGAAATCGCATCCTTGCGCAGCCGTTCACCGATAATTTTGTCCTGTGGTGTCAGGCCTTGGCGGCCATCGACTACAAAAATGATTGCATCGGCTTCAGCGATGGCCTGCAACGTTTGCTTGGCCATCTCGTGCATGATGCCGTCGGTCACCTTTGGTTCAAATCCGCCTGTATCGACGACCAGATAGGGGCGACCCGCGCCGCGTCCATGGCCATAGTGGCGATCCCGGGTGAGCCCGGGCATGTCTGCCACCAGCGCGTCACGTGTTTTTGTGAGGCGATTGAACAGCATGGACTTGCCGACATTGGGTCGGCCGACGATAACGACGGTGGGTTTCATAGTTGTGGCCTGCTCCGCAATCGGAGCGGCTCTACTTTACGTTGATGGCGAATACGCCGCCCTTGTCGGTTTGTGCGATTGCACCATCGCCATGCGCAAGCAATGAGACCACGCGACTGCCATCGGTCGGCAAACGACCAATCAAATCGCCATTTTCCGCAGACATCACGTGGATGAGGCCGTCTTTGTCACCGACAACCACTTTGCCCTTGACGATAATCGGTGTGCCAGGATCACGACGCACCAGCTTTTCGAGTTTCCACAGCGTCACACCGTTGGTTTTATCGAGTGCGTATAGGTTGCCACCGGTGTCAGCCACATAGACATTCTTTGCGTCCACCGCCACCCCGTCAGGGCTGGAAATTTCGCGTGACCACAGCACGTTGCCACTTAATGTCTCAACACAGCCGGTACGCCCCTGATAAACAGCAGCGCAGACGCGCGTGTCATCAAGCACCGGTACGCCGGCAACGTCAGCAACGCGTTCCAGCTCGGTGGCACCTCGCGCAAGCGAAATCGTCGCTTCCCAGATTGGCTTCCCGCCTTCCACCTCTATCGCTACGACTTTGCCGCCGGGGTAACCCGCGTAAAGTGTGCCGCGGTTCGACACCACACTCGCATTGGTACGAAGCGTAAGTGCCGGTGTTGCGCGCTGGAATACCCATTGACGCTTACCGTCGATGCGGTTCAACGCAAAAATGCGTCCGTCGGCCGTGCGCACGATGACCTTTGCGCCAACCACTGCAGGTGCCGCCAATACATCACCAGCCACGCTCGCTTTCCACAGGGAACGTCCGGCCGCGTCGAAGGCGAGGATGTCGCCCTTCGCGCTCGCGACAACGACGAGATTATCGCCAACGCCAACGCCACCTGCTAACCGTGCCTTGGTCTCGATACGTGTAACCGTGCGCCCGCCCTCCTCGCTCAGTGCATAGACATCACCACCATGCGATGCGGCGTAAACGAGTCTCTCGCCAAAACCCGGCACAAAAAGATAGCCGCCGGATTTTCCGACATTGGACGACCACGTCATCGACGCTACATTGGCACCGATAAGCGCGGGCAGCACGGGCGGTTTTTTATCGCTGCTACCAAACCATGCGCAGCCGGATATTGTGAGCAACAGCGCGCAAGCTAGTAGGCCACGCGACGCGGTGTGCCGGGCAGTATCGCGGATGGAAGTTTCAATCCACGCGATGGACTTGTTCACTTTGCACCTTCTTTGGCGTTTGTCTTGTCCTTGGCATCATCTTTCTTCTCGGCAATTTTTGCTGTGCTGCCACCGGCTGCATCAAGCTTGGCTTGCGACAACGCTTTCATCGGGCTGCGGTCACCGGCTTTTTCAACCGCGATTTGATACGCCGCACGGGCTTCATCGCGGCGAGACTGGCTGGCAAAAATATCGCCGCGCAAATCAGCCGCCATTGACGCAAACGCATCATCTTTGACCTGATCAAGCATCTTGAGTGCGTCGTCGAACTTCTTTTCTTCGGCGAGCACGCTGGCTAACCGCACTCTGGCGACATTGGCGTGCAACGCTGGCCCTTTATCGACAACCCATTGCAAATGTTTTTTTGCCGTCGTGTAATCGTTGGCACCAAACGCCGCCTTCGCCGCCATCAATTGGGCTTCGCTGGAATAAAAGGCGCTGGGAAATTTCTCCGCAATCGCACTTGCGGCATCTGAAAGTTTTTTGGTGTCCTTGGACGCAGCAGTTTCTTGCGCAGTCTTCTGCACACTCTTGAACAACACCTCGGCCTGTTCACCCTGCGATCTCTGATAGTAGCGCCACCCCTGCACAGCAAGCACGCCAATCAGAAATGCGCCAATGGCGGCATATATCCACATGCCCCACTTCGCCCACCAGTCTTTCAGTGCGTCGATGCGTTCCTGTTCTTCCAAATCGTAAGCTGCCATACCGAATATTCCTGTCTCTCTAACCGATTAAATCTGTATTCAATGCTTCGCCATTACTGTTGGCGCAACATCATCCAAAGACAGCTTTTGTTGCTCGCCGCCATCACGCAAATTTTTGACGCTCACCACACCTGCCGCAATTTCATCCGGGCCGAGAATGATAGCAAAGCGCGCGCCACTGGCATCTGCCTTCTTCATTTGCGACTTGAAGCTGGCCGTCTTGCCGTCCGGCGTTCCATGCAGCGCGACGCAAAGATCGTGATCCCGCAATTGCTCGGCCACTGTAAACGCATGTTGCTCCAAACCATCGGCGTAAACCACATAAACATCCGACGCCTTGATGGGCTCGGCCGGGGTTTCTTCCAGCAACATCATGACGCGCTCAATGCCCATCCCGAAACCACACGCCGCGGTTGGTTTGCCACCCAACTGCTCAAACAGGCCATCGTATCGACCGCCGCCAGCGATCGTCAGTTCCCAATCGCGGCCTTTGGCAATGAATTCAAATACCGTGCGATTGTAATAGTCAAAGCCGCGTACCAGACGTGGATTGACCGTGTATTTCAATCCCGCTGCATCGAGGCGTTGCGTCACGCCTTCAAAGTGCACGCGCTCCTGCTCGCCGAGATAGTCCTTCAGTTTTGGTGCGCCATCGACCAGCACCTGCATTTTGGGATTCTTCGTATCCAGCGTGCGCAAAGGATTGGTGTAAAGCCTTCGCTTGCCGTCCTCATCGAGCTCGTCAATGTGTGCTTCAAAATACTTCACCAATGCTTCGCGATGCGTTTTGCGCGCGTCCACGTCGCCAATGGAATTCACATGCAGCGCGACATCCTTGAATCCCAGCTTCTGCCACAACCGTGACAGCATCACAATCTGCTCAGCATCAACATCAGGCCCTGCAAAACCCATCGCTTCCACGTCAAACTGGTGAAACTGGCGAAGACGGCCCTTCTGCGGACGCTCGTGCCGGAACATCGGCCCCCACGTCCACACGCGTTTCGGGCCTTCGTACAAAATATTGTGCTCAATGGCCGCGCGCACCAGGCCGGCCGTTGCCTCCGGACGCAGCGTCAGCTTTTCGCCGTTCATTGCGTCTTCAAACGAGTACATTTCTTTTTCAACAATATCGGTCACTTCACCGATTGAGCGCACAAACAACGGCGTCGGCTCGACAATCGGCGTTCGCATCAGGCGATAGCCGTATTGTTCGAATACCTGACGGGTCGTATCCTCGAGAAACTGCCAGCGCGGCGCATCCTGCGGCAGCAGATCATTCATGCCGCGGACGGCTTGCAAGGTTTTACTCATGGAATGCGCTATTGAAACGAGAAGGATCGGGGCCGATTTCCACACCAACGACATTGCGTGGTCGAGCGCCGGAAAACTCGCTATTTTACAGGCATTTACAGGTTTTTTGCCAGCTAAACCGGCGGGCCTTGTGCTCGGGAATGGAATCGACAACGGCATCGCCAGCGTTTGATATTGGCCGTCGCGACAATTCGGCATAAATAACGAAAGTCTAATATTGGCGATGTTCTTGCAGCATTTTTGTCCTGCAATGCCCGTCAATGCTAGTGTTTGATAAATTTATGCGGGCTGGACATGCAGTATGCTGCGCAACTAATTTATGCGACCTGCTTAATCGGAATCTCTTTCTTTCTCGATCTCGCTTTTCGCACGGCACCCACCGCATAAGTTCGCGCAACGTACTCATCCACCAAGGCGTGAAACTCTTCGGCGATTCGGTCGCCTTTCAATGTCACTGCCTTCTCGCCATCGATATAAACCGGCGCAACGGGCCGTTCGCCTGAACCCGGCAGCGAGATGCCGATGTTGGCCAACTTTGATTCACCAGGACCATTCACCACGCAGCCCATTACCGCGACGTGCATGTCTTCGACGCCAGGATATTGCGATTTCCATACCGGCATCTGATTGCGCAGGTAGGTCTGAATCTTTTCGGCCAGTTCCTGAAAAAACGTGCTGGTCGTGCGGCCACATCCCGGGCATGCCGCCACCATCGGCGTAAATGATCTGAGGCCCATGGTCTGCAAAATTTCTTGCGCCACAATGACCTCTTTGGTGCGATCTCCACCCGGCTCGGGCGTGAGCGAAATACGAATCGTGTCACCGATGCCCTCTTGCAATAGCACGCTCAGCGCAGCCGTCGACGCTACAATACCTTTGCTGCCCATGCCCGCTTCAGTAAGGCCAAGGTGCAATGGATAATCGCAACGGCGCGCCAAGTCGCGATACACCGCGATCAAATCCTGTACCGCACTCACTTTGCAGCTCAAAATTATTTTGTCGCGGCCCAACCCCAGCGCCTCGGCCTTCGCCGCACTTTCCAGCGCCGACACGATGAGCGCCTCGCGCATCACCGCGTCAGCTTCTTTGGGCTCACTGAGTTTGGCGTTTTCATCCATCATCCGGGCAATCAGTTCCGGATCTAGCGATCCCCAGTTCACGCCGATGCGCACCGGTTTATCAAATTTGATGGCTGCTTCGATCATCGCGCCGAACTGATCATCGCGTTTGCTGCCTTGGCCGACGTTACCGGGGTTGATGCGCAGTTTTGCCAGCGCTCGCGCACAGTCGGGTACTTCGGTCAATAGTTTGTGACCGTTGAAATGGAAGTCGCCCACCAGCGGAACATTGACACCCATCGCATCGAGTTCAGCGCGAATTTTTGGCACAGCGCGAGCGGCCTCAAGTGTGTTCACGGTGATCCGCACCACCTCTGAACCAGCACGGGCGAGTGCGGCAACTTGCGCCACAGTAGCCGCCACGTCTTCAGTATCGGTATTGGTCATCGATTGCACCATCACGGGCGCATCGCCACCGACAGGTACATGACCGATAAAAACTTGCCGTGATGTGCGGCGGGAAATTGCTAAGGACACGATCTACTCCAAAAAAATCAATGGTGTCTGAAAAGGAAAACAGCGATTACTTCACGGTCACCCGCGCCACCGAAGCACGCGTGTGCGGCGCAAGATCAATTTCCTTGCCGTTGTACGCCATTCTGGTTACTTGCGCATTACCAATCACGACAGAAAAAGGTGCGCGGCCGATCAACTCTTCGGTTTCGCCACCGCTGAACGTCTTGTCCATGACTGATTTTCCGGTGCTGTCGACAACCTCAACCCAGGATTTTCCGCTAAAGGTAAACCCGAGCATGCCGGTACCTGCGGGCGCTGTCTGCCGCGGCTTGGCGGGCGCTGCCGCAACTGCAGCGACGGGTTCAAGGGGCTGGATAGGCGTTAAAGCAACGGATGCAGTCGGCACAAGTGCGGCAGGCGGGGTTGCGGCTAGATTGGCATCGGCCGACGGATTTTCCTGTGCAGCGCCAGCATTGGGCGACGGGGCAATTTCTGTTGGTGTGATGACAGCAACCGGCACCTCCACCGCCTTCGTTTCAGCAACGGCTTTAGGCCGGCCACCATCAGCACGATGCGGTCGAACGTATTCCCACCAATACCATGCGATCGCGAGCACCAGAGTCGCAATCACCGCCGCGATTAATACACGCGCACGCGGCGTGGCAAGCTGGCCACCGGGCGCGGGTACGCTGATATTTTGTTGCGACGGCATCACAACCTTGCTGGCCGTTATTGATGCTGCTTCATGATGGGTTTCCGCGAGCAGCCGCAACGCAACATCAGGCGTTACACCAACTTCTTTGGCAAAGTTACGCACGAATCCACGCAGGAAGGTGCCTTTCGGTAAAGACAAATAATCGTCCTGCTCCAGCGCACGCACTTGCTTGATACCCATCCGCAATCGCGACGCAATTTCACCTGGCGACAATCCCGCTTTTTCGCGTGCGATGCGGAGTAATTCGCCCACCGTTTTCGGCAACGCGTTTACGTCCGACCGACTTGTCGCTATGTCGTGCGACGTCATGTCGGTTGGTGGCGAAGACTGCGAATTTTCCGGATTCACCATAGCTTTTTCAACTCCGCTAACCGATGCCGATGCAGACTTCAACGAAGTGCGGTTGCCGCAAGCGTTTGCGGCGCATCAGGGAAACGTCGACGTAACTGCTGAACATAACTCGACTCCGCCGATTTATCGCCCTGACTGCGGCCAATGCGCGCACCCAGTAACAACGCGTCAGCACTAGGCAACTGCACCAATTGATTGTGCCTCGCCAGCAATCCCTCGGCTTCCTTGAATCGACCGCGGCCAAACTCGATATCGGCCAGTTCGAGCATTGCTGCGGCCATGTATGGCTGGCGCTGCAGGGCGCGTCTGAACTGTATCTCGGCAGCAGCAACATCACCGATTTTTTTCAGACACAAGCCTGAGTTGTAGTGCGCGCTCTCGGGGGTGGCGTACAGTGGATTTTTCAACGCGGTCTGAAAATATTGCATTGCATTCGCCGGGCTCTGCCGCTGGCAGACAAACCATCCATAGTTGTTGAGAGTTTCAGAGTCGTTCGGCACCAGTCTCAACGCCTGTTCGAATGCCTGTGCGGCCTGCGCGTCTTCAC
>JANNRY010000377.1:0-19732 GCA_031401935.1 Betaproteobacteria bacterium
CCACCACACCCGCGACAGCGGCCCATCCTAGTACTGGTGGCATTGCGCCGGATGCCCCACCAATCACAATATTCTGCGGTGTAGCGGGCTTCAGGATCACGGTGTAAATAATCGCGTAGCCGACAAAGGTGGCGAGTGTCAGCCACATCGTAAGCGGATTGACGTAACGATAAAGCACGATCAAACCGGCACCGCCAACAATGCCTGCGAGCAGCAAGATTTGCCAACTCGTGATGGACCCGATCACGGTAGGCCGTGCGCGGGTGCGCGCCATTTTGCGATCAATCTGCTGCTCGACCAAACAGTTGAATGCCGCCGCCGCGCCTGCGACCAGCGCAATGCCTAGCGTACTGGTAAGCATTAGCGGTACATCCCATGCAATGCCCACCGGATAGGCCAGCATCATCCCGATGATCGCGGTGAAAACGATCAGCGAATTGACGCGTGGTTTCGTCAGTTCAAGAAACTGCGCCAGAATATTTGGCTGAGGATGGGTCGCAATTTGTTGGGACATTTCGGGAATCAGTATCGACGATCAAAAAGACGCAAGTTGATCAATAGCAAGAGGGTAAACAACAGGGCGGCAACGCCGTTATGTGCAACTGCGACAGCGAGCGGCAGACTAAACCACACATTTGAGATGCCGAGCAACACTTGCATTGCCAGCATTACAAGCAGCATCTTCGCTGCCTTCTTACCAGAGTCTATTTTCAACAACACGAACGCGAATCCGCCAACTACCAGTACCGCAAACACCGCGCCCAAACGATGCGCCCAATGAATGGCGCGCAATGCTTCCAGCGTTAGTAGTTCACCATCCGGACCTACGCCCAAGGGCCTGACAATGTGAAACGCATTCGCAAAATCCATTGCTGGAACAAGCGTGCCGTCGCACATCGGAAAATCAGCACATGCCAAGGCGGCGTAGTTGGTACTTACCCACCCCCCGAGCGCAATTTGTCCAAGCAAAGTTACCAACGCCAACAGCGCAAATATTCGCAAACTCTTCGGTGCAATTATACCTTTTGCCCAGCCCGGACGACCTGATTGGCCAGCTACCTGCCGCCAATACAGCCATGCCAATAGGGAGAGTATCGTGACGCCGCCTAACAAGTGCGCAGTAACGATAGCCGGCTTCAGCAGCATGGTCACCGTCCATGCCCCGAGTGCCGCCTGAAATATAACCGCGCCGCCAAGCAGCGTGGCCAGTAATGGCGACTGGTTCCACGCGCGTCGATTACGCCAAGCCGCGAACATGATGGCCGCGATCAGCGCACCCACGACCATGGCAAGGTAACGATGCACCATTTCTTTCCACGCCTTCGCCATCGATACCGGGCCGCCAGGCTGATTTGCTTCGGCGGCGCGGATGTCATCGACGGAGTGATGCGGCGTCAGATTGCCATAACAACCCGGCCAATCGGGACAGCCCAACCCCGCGTCGGAGAGCCTGACAAAAGCGCCAATAATCACCAGCACAAAAGTCATTGCCAAGGTCAAGCTAACGAGCTTTCGAAAGTGATCGTTATCGCGCTTTATCCAAATGAAGGCTGCAAAGATGATGGCAAGCGTGATGCCGCCGATCACTCCTTGTTCAATAATATTCATTCGCATATTGGCTAACTTCTTTGTTAAATTTGCAGCATTTAGCCGATCTGGGAGGCCTTGAGCACTCGCCGCAGGTCTTTGGCGATCAGCTTTACATCGGCATCTGCGCCGTAGCGCATAAAAATATTGCCCAATGGATCCACCGCATAAAAAAACGCCCGACTATTGCTTGGGTCTTGCGTTGGCGTGGGTAGTTTAGACAACCAGGGCATCGTTTTCGCACTGATCCACGCTGTGCCCTGATAGCGTTTGATCAATTCATCTGACGGCGTGGCATCGTCGTCGATCAGTACCACGCGCACTACGCGATCCATCTCACGACCGACAATTAACCGCGACTGACGCATCGCGAAAATTTTCTGCTCGCACACTGCGTCGCACGCACCGCTGTCGCGGGTAATGATTAACCACTTTCCACGCAAACCCTGTTCACGCGCGCCCTGTGAGGCATCCGTGCCATCACGAATGGCCATTTGCAATTGCGGCAAATTGATTACCGGGGAAATGAGTTCTCCGTAGTTACTGGTCTTGGTTGGTGGAAACCAATAGAACGCTGCAAACGACGCCAATGTTGGCAGCGCGAACAATGCCATCATTAACAGAAGTTTCGTACGAGGGCTCATAATTTTTTTCCTTGATTGTCTATTGGCCCCTGCGGCAAGACACGCTCAAGCTTAACGTTCAGCGCCACCCACAGCACCGCAACCGTCGCGGCCAACGAATACCATGTCAACATATATTCGATATGTTTTTCCGCTCTCGCATCGGGGCGCTCCGCAACCGGCTTTAATGGTGCGTCGGTAACTTTTGCCAGCAACACCAGCGGTAAAACATCAAGTTTACTTGCTGCACTGTAGCGCTCAATTGTGAGGTTTTGCCAGACGCTTCCCTGAACCGTTGAGTGCGCAAGCTCCAGAAATCGCGTGTTCGGAAGCACCAATACGCCTTCGACTTCAACCGATCCGGTAGGTACTGGAATTGCCGGTGGCGCTGGGAAACCGGCACCCCGCGCGACCCAGCCGCGATTGACGAGCACATACCGATTTGTACCTGCTATTTTGAGTGGCGTAATCACGTGAAAGCCAACGGCTTCATTGTCGAACTTGTTATCGAGAAATATTTGCCCGTTCGCCAGCCATTCACCGCCTGCAATTGCGCGCGTATATCTAAAAGCGAGGGGGTCAGAAATTGCAGACCCCAGGACGACTTGCGACGCCGCGGCACGACTTGCAAACTCAGCCTGTAGTGCTTGCTTTTCGGCGGCGCGTCCCTGTTGCCAATACCCAAGGTATAACGTCAGCGAAAGCACGCAAAGCGCTGCCAACGTTGGCACCATTGAAGGCTCAAATCGAATTGTGGACAGGCGAAGGTGCATCAGGAGAATCGTAAAGGCGGGAGCACTAAAGACGGTACGCTAGAATAACTGTTGGACATGTTGAATCGTGAATGATTCGAAACTGGCACTCAAACAATGAAAATATTGGTCGTGGTTCTGCTATTTTTGGTAATCGTCAGCCTCTTCGGCGCGCTGTTCTTTATGTACCGGGATAAGGGCGACTCGAAACGCATGGTGACTGCCCTGACACTTAGAATCGCGCTCTCTGTTGCGATTTTCCTTATCCTGCTCGGGGGTTATTACTTCGGGCTAATACCAAAGCGGTAGCCGTGCACAAAAGCGTTTCGTCACAACAAATTGGTCGCGCTATACAAAAAAGCCGCACAAAGTGCGGCTTTTTTCAGCCGGATTTTGCGTCTACGCCAGCCAGTAAACAAATACAAACAGGCCCAGCCAGACGACGTCAACGAAGTGCCAATACCAAGCCACCGCCTCAAAAGCGAAGTGATGTTCCGGCGTGAAATGCCCCTTGATGCAACGGACAAGAATCACGGTCAGCATGATCGCACCGAGTGTCACATGGAAGCCATGAAATCCGGTAAGCATGTAAAACGTGGAGCCGAATACGCCGGAGGTTAGCTTCAAATTCAGATCTGAGTAAGCGTGGGAGTATTCATAAGCCTGCACGCCCAAAAATATTGCCCCGAGCAACACCGTCAGGAATAGGCCGAGTATCAGTTGTTTCCTGTTGTTGGCAATCATCGCGTGATGCGCCCAGGTCACCGTTACACCCGAGCTGAGTAGTAGCGCAGTATTAATAGCTGGAAGCCCCCATGCGCTCATCGGGGAAAACTGGAACGCCGGATTAGGATCGAGGTATGGCCCCATCGTCGGCCATTTCGCTTCGTAACCCTGCCAGAGCAGCGCATTATCGAAATCCCCGAGCCACGGCACTGAGAAAATCCGGGCATAAAACAACGCGCCGAAGAAAGCAGAAAAAAACATCACTTCTGAGAAAATGAACCAGCTCATGCTCCAACGGTATGAGGTGTCCATTTGCTTGTTGTACAAGCCGGATTCACTTTCGTGGATGACAATCCCGAACCACCCAAACAGCATGTACAGCAGGATACCGAAGCCGATTGCGAGTGAGGTATAGCCCCACGGCTGAATTTCGTTCATCCACAGCGCCAAACCCAACATGAAGAAAAACAGCGCGATAGAGCCCACCACGGGCCACTTGGACGGTGGGGCAAAATAATAGCCGCCAGTTGTTGCACTCATGCTAAAGCTCCCTTAAAACTCTGAATGACTGAACGCTATTTGGCAGTGAGCATTCTGACCAAGAAAAACAAACTCACCACAAATACCAAGACACAAAAAATCCCGACCGCAATAATGTGGTGCACTTTCAATTTTTGCTGGTCGTGCTCGTAGCCTTTACTGCTTCTTATACCGAGAAATCCCCACAATACGGCTTTGAACGTGTTCCACATCAACTGCCTTTAGACCTGTTCCACATTACGATTTGTTGCCTTTTTCAGTCACGTTGAAAAACGTGTATGACAACGCAATAGCGGCAAGACCTTTTGGCAGTTTCGGATCAACGAAAAAGGTAACCGGCATATCGCGGGATTCGCCGGCCTGCAAAGTCTGGTTACTGAAACAAAAGCATTCAAGCTTACTGAAGTAGAGCCCCGCTTCCAAAGGCGCGAAGCTCGGCACTGCGCGCCCGGTTGTCGCGTACGGCAACGTATTGGTTACGCGGTAATTTACCGTGGCCATCGCGCCGGGATGGATTTCAACGAGCTTCTCGATGGGCTCAAATTGCCATGCAAAACTTTTGTTTAGATTCGCCACAAACTCAACTTTTACGACCCGACTTGCATCCACTTGGGTGCTTTCCACAATCGTCCGCGTCGCCGTGATGCCAAGGACATTGCAGATCTGGCGGTAAAGTGGAACCATTGACGCACAAAATACAAGCATCACTGGCACGACCATCAGCAGCTTCCAAAAAGTCACGCGATTGTTCTCGCGTATTTCGGCTGGGGATGTCGAATCGGCTGTATGGCTCAACTGATTACCTTGGCGAACTTCAGGATTGAATAAGTAAACACTGCTGCAACCCACGTTAGCAAGAGAGCCAGTGTAATCGTCTTGCGACGGCTTTGGCTTGCATGCAACTGATCTGACACTTTATCGTTCATAGGTTAAACGCTCGCTTACTTCAGCACTGGCGGCGTCTCAAAGGTGTGATACGGAACGGGGCTTGGTAGATGCGTCCACTCCAGAGAATCAGCGCCTTCCCATTGCCGGTCTTTGGCCTTTTCGCCGGAACGAATCGTTGTAATGACGTTGTAAAGGAAAATAAGTTGACTGAAACCCAGTACAAACGCGCCAATCGTGGAGATAGCGTTCCATTCAGCATACTGCAGCGCGTAATCCGGAATTCGACGCGGCATGCCGGCGAGCCCCAGAAAGTGCTGCGGGAAGAAAGTGACATTGAACGCAATGGCAGATATCCAAAAATGCCATTTGCCAAGCGTTTCGTTGTACATTTTGCCGGTGAACTTTGGCAGATAAAAATATACTGCTGCGGTCAGGCCCCAGATCGCTCCGGGAAACAAAACGTAGTGAAAATGCGCGACCACATAATAGGTGTTGTGTAACGTGATATCGATCGCGACAATCGCGAGCACCAAGCCGGAGAATCCACCCAGTGTAAACATGCACAAGAAGCCAATACAAAACAACATTGGCGTCTCAAATGTCAGTGAGCCGCGCCACATTGTGGCAATCCAGTTGAAGATTTTCACACCAGTCGGGACCGCGATAAGCATCGTCGCATACATAAAAAACAACTGCCCGGCCGCTGGCATACCAACCGTAAACATATGATGGCCCCAAACGATGAACGACAGAATCGCGATGGAGCCAGTTGCATATACCATCGACGCATAACCGAACAGCGGTTTTCTTGCGAACGCAGGAATGATCGATGAGACGATACCGAACGCTGGCAAGATCAGGATGTACACCTCCGGATGACCGAAGAACCAGAAGATGTGCATGAACATTGTCGGGTCGCCCCCACCCGCTGCGTTAAAAAAACTTGTGCCGAAGTGACGGTCAGTGAGCAACATGGTGATTGCACCAGCCAACACAGGCATTGTCGCAATTAGCAGATAAGCCGTTATCAACCAGGTCCAGCAAAACAATGGCATTTTCATCAGAGTCATGCCGGGCGCGCGCAGATTCAACAACGTGGTAATGATGTTGATCGAACCCATGATGGAGGACGCGCCGAGCAAGTGTAGCGCCAAGATGGACATGTCAACGCCAATGCCACCTTGCATCACGAGCGGAGGGTACAACGTCCAACCAGAGGACGCCGCGCCACCCGGCACAAAAAAGGTGGACAGCAACAAGATCGCGGCTGGAATCATAATCCAGAAGCTCCAATTGTTCATCCGTGGAAACGCCATATCTGCCGCGCCAATTTGCATTGGGATCAGCCAGTTGGCAAAGCCGACGAAAGCGGGCATCACTGCACCAAAGATCATCACCAACGCGTGCACCGTCGTCAGTGAATTGAAAAATTCAGGCTGCAGGTATTGCAGACCCGGCTGAAAGAGTTCAGCACGAATGCCGAGAGCCATCGCGCCACCGACAAAAAACATTGTGAACGCGAACCAAAGATACAGCGTACCGATGTCTTTGTGGTTAGTGGTAGTGAAATAGCGCATCAAGCCGCCTGGGGCATGATCATGGGAGTCGTCATGCGCGTGATCGTGTGCTGTAGTTGTTGCCATTTTGAGCTCCTGTTTCTTTGATACTTACTACGGAACAATTGGTACTTATTCGATTTCGACTAACGATAAATCATCGCGCCAATCTTATTTGGGTAGGCGTTGCGTCATTTTCTTGCGCCTTTAATGTCAGCCGGCTGAATTACGGCGCCAACGCTGTTACCAAACGAGTTTTTGGTAAAAGTAATAACCGCAGCGAGATCGCTATTGGACAGTTGAGCGAAAGACTGCATTGCCGTACCTGCTTTGCCATTGAGCAATATATTAATCTGCTGGGCGTTGGGTCCAAGTACGATTTTCGAACCGGCTAACGATGGAAATGCTGGCGGCATGCCTTTGCCATTCGGCTGATGGCAGGCCACGCAGTTTGCGGCGTAAATTTTCTCGCCCTTTTCCTTTGCTTCCGCCATGCTGAAAACTTTGTTTTCGTCCTCCACAGGCGCAACCGCTCCGGCTGCAGTCGCCGTCAAGGACTTGGTGCTCCACTTGCTTTTCGACTCCGCCACCCATTTTGCATAGTCAGCTTCCGATTTGACTACAACGGCAATCGGCATGTACCCATGCAGCTTGCCGCAAATTTGGCTGCACTGCCCCTTGAACGTACCCACCATGTCTGCTTTGAACCAAACATCTTTGATAAAACCGGGGATGCCATACTGATTAATGCCCAGCTGCGGCACATACCAGCCGTGAATCACGTCATTGGAGGTTACAAGCAGCCGCACACGTTTGCCGACTGGCACCACCAGCGGATTATCTACTTCGAGCAGGTAGTCGTCGCCTTGCTTTTCTGTAGGCCCCACGCCTGGTTGGCCAATCTGACTCCAAGGTGTTGAGAGGTTTGAGTAAAACCCAAAATCATCCGCGTTGTAGTCGTAACGCCAACCCCATTGGAAACCTGTGACTTTAACCGTCAGGTCAGGACTGGAAGTATCTTTCATCTCAAGGATCGTTTTTGTGGCGGGCACCGCCATGGCGATCAAGATAATGAATGGAATAATCGTCCAGATAATTTCGATCAACGTGCTTTCGTGAAAATTCACGTCGGGCTTCGCGCCATTGGACTTCCGAAACTTGAAAATGGAATAAAACATTAGCCCAAACACGACCACAAAAATAGTCGCACATACCCACAAAATGTACATGTGCAGGCCATAAATCTGCTGCGCGATCGGTGATGCAGGCTGCGGAATATTTACGTCATAGCTCGCCAACGTCGGCAAACTCATCAAGGACAGGAGCACCATCATCCCGCCGCTGGCAACGAATGTGGTGTGACGCTTGAAGAAGTTAGTCATTTTTTGCATGCTAAGTACTCATCCCATAAATCAAAAACCGCATTATCCGCAGGCAATGCCTACGTTGCTGCGCCAATTTTCAAAGCACGCACCAGATCTCTACGAAGCAACAAGCGCTGCTCGTCAGAAATCAATTGCCCTACCGAAACCGTTTTGCCCTGATAGCGCAATCCGATTCCCAAGCGCCCATTGCGCCCATTGCGCCCAAATGCAACAACTCGAACCCATGCTGTGTTGCCACAAAGCATTTCGACTCGGCCGCATTCGCAGCGAGTAAAGCAAAACTCGCGGTCCGCGACTCGTAACCTCTCATAATCACCGTCGTGTCGACTAATAATCCGAAATGCGTACCATAGCAACAATACTTCTAAACCGGCATATGGAAGCACCATCCATGCGCCAAAAGCCATTGCAATGCACGCCAATAAAAATGTTGTCCCAGCGATAAACAAAAACCACAGTCGCCGTCCAACCGACGTAAGTGACCGGTTGGGCCGCATTTCAAGAAAAAACGTCTCGTTATCAACAGCTTGGTTCGTTTCCAGCATCACGCACCGCATACAGATAACAGCATACTTTGCAGATCAAGCTCCAATCCCCAATTTTATCGCAGCGCGCCTCCTTGTGGCAAGAAAACCATTTAGCTTTGCGCGCAAATCACCAGTATGTACGGTTATGACATCGTCCGTCGTTGCCGTAAAAAGCGCGTAGACGCAAACTACTCTGGCCGCGTCTGTGGCGACTTTTCAACGCCGAACTCATCGGACACTTCACTAGGCCCCGCAATTGCATAGCGTTCTTCCGCCCAAGCGCCCAAATCGATCAGCTTGCACCTCGCACTGCAAAACGGACGCGCAGGATTGTCCGCACGGTATTCCGCAGACGCACCACATTGTGGGCAGCGCAAGTGAGTTGTTGTTGTCATAGGTTGCAGTAGGTCAGATCAAACTCGACATCAGCTTCGTAAACCTTTGTTCGTTGCACGCTGCCGGGCAGAATAAAGCGGATGTTGAGTGCATATTTATTGGCGCTGATCTCGGGCACGCAACCAATGTCACGCCGAAGTGTGAGCCTGAGCATGTGGGCCGCGCGCTCCATGGGCGTCTGCTGAAATACACCGCTATATGCGATTAGAGATGTGGACTTGCCACTTTCACGTAACACACGCAGCACTATACGTAGCGCTGTGGCAACCGAATTTAGCGGGGCTCGCCACGCCTCCAGATCGGCCCGGCGCAAGTTGTGATCTCGGTGCAGCCAATGGTGGTAGGAGGGCAGGTCAAACTCGCAGATGCCTCCGGGAATAGCCGCCCGCTGCTTGATCGTCATTAGCCACTCGTTCTCGCGCAGATGAAATCCGGTTTTGCCCGCAGATGCCAGCAGGTCCGCAAAGGTAGTTTCAATTTCAGCGACCACGGCATCGAGTCTTTCCTCCGAAATCGCGGGATTACCTCGCAAGGCTTCAAGAAATAGTCGTTGCCGATCCAGCTCTTGGAGCAAATCAGACTTCAAGTCACCACGAGAGGCGACCTCCAGAATTTCGAAAATGCTGGTGAGTGCAGCCTGATGATCGAGTGCGGCATCTTGCGAAATAAAAAAATCGACGCGATCGAACAAATCCTCCAGACGCAGTAGCGTGCGGATACGTTCATTGAGCGGATATTCGTATGTGATCACTGGCTAACCGATAGATTTGGCGCAAATTGTGACGGATTGGACACCAGTTTACAAATTTTGTATTTCGGCATTTCTCTCACCTTATTTTGTCCGCACTTTGGACGTACTGAAGGTTAAGCACTTTTACCTGATGCTCCAGTGATTCAGCATTGCCCCCATTCCAAATAACGTCATCGGCTAACTGCAGCCGTACGGCGCGGGGAATTTGCGCATCAATAATGCGCCTCGCGATATCCGCGCTGAGGCCAGATCGACTTTGGGTGCGCTCGATCTGGCTGGCGACCGTACAATCAACTAGCAGGGTCTTGTGAGCGCGATTACGATAAGCAGACGATTCAAACAACAGCGGTACTTCGAGCAATGTATACGCAGTCCCCGCCACACGATCTTTGCCAATTGCAATTTCTACCTCTTCTTGAATCATAGGGTGCAGGATGGCCTCGAGTTCATTTTTCACTTTTAAATCGGTAAATACACGATCGCGGGTGACAACGCGATCAAGCGCGCCATCAGGTGCAATGAATTTCTCCCCCAAGCGGGTCCGAATTATCGCCATGGCGCGACCATCAGCAGCAGTCAACGCATGCGAGATGGCATCGGTGTCTACACGTGCGACACCCAGTTTCGCAAACAATGCTGCGACAGTGGACTTTCCGCTGCCGATACCGCCAGTAAGGCCGACGATGTATCTATTGGCTCCCATATACTCAAGCGGGCACTCGACCCAAGTACCACGCGTTCAATTGCGGCCCCCAGACAAGTGCTATCAATCCGGCAGCGGCCAGATAGGGGCCAAAAGGTAGCTTGGCACCTTTGTCGCGGCCTTTCAGTACAATTCCGGCGATACCAACAACGGTACCCACGACTGCTGAAAGCAGGATAACTAAAGGCAAAAATTGCCAGCCAAGCCACGCGCCAATGGCGGCGAGCAGTTTGAAATCACCATATCCCATTCCCTCTTTCCCTGTGGTGAGCTTGAAGGCCCAGTACACGCACCAAAGAACAAGATAGCCGCCTACTGCGCCAAGAATTGCTGAAACGACATCTGTAAATATGCCGCCAACATTGACGAGTAAGCCAAGCCACAAAAGCGGCAGGGTGATGTCATCGGGAAGCAGCGTCGTGTCTGCGTCAATGAAGGTAAGTGCGATCAACGCCCACAAAAAAATAATTGCAAAGCCCGCCATCCATGTGGCACCAAAATGCCAAGCCAAGAGCCCTGTCAATAGGCCGGTCATGGCCTCAACCAATGGATAGCGAAGGCTGATCGGCGTTTTACAGGCCGCGCACTTTCCCCCGAGAAATAGGTAACTCAGTACAGGAATATTCTGCAACGCGGTAATGGGTTGCCTGCATGACGGGCATGCCGAGCGAGGCACGACAAGATTGTATTTATTACCGGCTGTGTCGGGCTCGACCTGCCGCAACACAATTTTGTCACCGAGATATTCGAGGCACTGCGCCTTCCAATCGCGCTCCATCATGATCGGCAGGCGATGAATGACCACATTCAAAAAACTGCCGACCATCAACCCGAAAACGGTCGCGGTGCCCACAAAGAACCACGGCACCGCGCGAAAGGTGTCGATCAAATCCATCTATATTTTTAGTTTGCTCAGCGACTGTTGCTTGGCTAGACCGCTTGGCCCATTTTGAAGATCGGCAAGTACATCGCAATCACCAGTCCACCGATGACGACACCCAGTACCGCCATAATCATCGGCTCCATCAAGCTTGCCAACGCATCCACGGCGTCATCTACTTCCTGCTCAAAAAAATCGGCAACCTTCGAAAGCATCCCGTCCAACGATCCTGACTCTTCACCGATCGCGCACATTTGCAAGACCATGTTTGGAAATACTCCACTGTTTTGCATCGAAACGGTCAGGCTGGAGCCGGTACTCACTTCCTGCTGAATTTTTTTGGTCGCGTTGTAATAGACCCTGTTGCCGGCTGCACCCGCCACTGAATCCAGTGCTTCCACGAGAGGAACACCCGCGGCAAACATCGTCGAAAGGGTACGAGTCCAGCGGGCCACGGTCGCTTTCCTCACTAAATCGCCAAACACAGGTATTTTCAACACCAATCTATCCATGAAAAACTGCATCTTTTCCGAACGGCGCCATGTATTGAAAAAGAGCCAAATGCCGCCGCCCAACCCGCCAAATATAAGGTACCAATAAGACACAAAAAACTTCGACATATTCATAACGACCATGGTCGGCGCCGGCAAATCGGCACCAAAATTCTTGAACATGGCTTCAAACTGCGGGATCACAAATATCATGATCACAGCCGTAACGATGAAGGCAACGACTAGAATCGAAATAGGATAGAAAAGGGCCTTTTTGATCTTGCTCTTGATTGCGAGGATTTTTTCCTTATAGGTCGCGAGACGGTCCAACAACGTATCGAGAATACCGGCTTGCTCGCCCGCAGCGACGAGATTGCAAAACAGACTGTCGAAATACAGTGGGTACTTGCGGAATGCCTGAGCCAAGCTACTGCCGGTTTCCACTTCTGTCTTGATATCAAGGAGTAGTCGCGTCACAGAAGGATTGCTGTGCCCTTTGGCGACAATATCAAACGACTGCAATAACGGCACACCTGCTTTCATCATGGTAGCGAGCTGTCGGGAAAAAAACGTAATGTCCTGATCGGTGATTTTCTTGCCGCCGCCTCGGGACTGTTTCTTTACTTTGGGATTCGTGATGCCCTGTCTGCGCAGCGTCGCATTGACTATGTTTTCGCCAGACGCACGAATTTCGCCCTTGACAATTTTCCCTGACTTATCTTTGCCTTCCCAGGAAAAATTGATGAGTTTTAAGTCCTTGGCGTCTCTTTTACCCGAAGCGGTGGTAGCCATCGCTACTCCTTATTCAAACTTGCCTACGATAAAGACTTCAATTCGCTTTCACGAAATCGATACTGCTCACTCATTGGTACAGGATTCAACCTCTTCAAGCGACGTCAATCCTGCCTTCACTTTGCGCAAACCGGACTGCCGCAGGTCAGAGATGCCCTCTATCCTTGCCTGGTCGGCGATATCGATTGATGTACCGTTTTTCATGATGATGCGCTGCATTTCGTCGGACACCGGCATGACTTCGTAGATGCCGACTCGACCCTTATAGCCTGTATTCTTGCATATGTCACACCCGACGTGCCCGTACGGCTGCCATGAACCGTCCAGATCCTGCTCCTTGTAGCCAGCACGCAGCAGCGCTTCTCTGGGAATTTCAATGGGCCGTTTGCATGAACAAAGCCGTCTAGCTAGTCGCTGCGCTGTAATCAAAATCACCGCCGTCGCAATATTGAACGGCGCGATACCCATGTTCATCAGACGCGTGAGCGTGGAAGGCGCATCGTTGGTGTGCAATGTGGACAGCACCATATGTCCAGTTTGTGCAGCTTTAATGGCGATTTCACCTGTATCCATGTCGCGGATCTCGCCGACCATAATGATGTCGGGGTCTTGGCGCAGAAACGCTTTCAGCGCCGCAGCAAAGGTAAGCCCGGCTTTATCGTTTACATTGACCTGGTTTATGCCGGCGAGGTTGATTTCACAAGGATCTTCAGCTGTCGAAATATTAATGCCTGGCTTGTTCAGAATATTCAAACACGTATAGAGGGAAACTGTTTTGCCCGAGCCTGTTGGGCCGGTCACCAGCACCATTCCATATGGACGGCTGATGGCATGCAACAAGGCCGCGCGCTGCTCCGGTTCATAACCCAATGCTTCAATGCCCAGCGTGGCGCTAGAGGGATCGAGGATACGCATACAAATCTTCTCGCCAAACAGCGTCGGCAAGGAGGAGACGCGAAAATCAATTGCGCGTGTAGGAGACAGTCTTAATTTCATTCTGCCGTCCTGCGGCACTCGCTTTTCAGAAATGTCCATTTTGGAAATAATCTTGATACGCGACGCGATCTTTTCCTTGATGGCTAATGGCGGCTGGGCAACGTCCGCCAAAATGCCGTCCGTGCGATAGCGAATCCGATAAAATTTTTCGTAAGGCTCGAAATGTATGTCCGACGCGCCGCCGTTGATCGCATCGAGCAGCACCTTCTGCACATACTTAACCACTGGCGCATCATCGATTTCTTCCGGTGAGCCAGCCGCCGAATCTGCCTGCGCCTCGTCACCAGCACCGAGATCAATATTTTCGAGCGATGTGTCGTCACCCATCAACTGATCGAGCGCTTTCGCTGAACTCTCGCCGAATCGCTTGATTAGAACTGCCAGCTTGTCCTCTTCAACGACTACCGGTTCCAGCGTTGAGCCCGTCGCGAATTTCAGCTCGGATAGAAGCTGCTCATTGGTCGGGTCTGACATCGCCACAAACAGGCGATTACCACGCTTTTGCAAAGGCAATACGCGCTTGGTTGCAAGCAGCTTGGAGTCGATCAGAGTAGTCGGGAGTTGATCTGCATCGACAGACGAAAGATCCAGCAGCGGGACACCGAAGGTATGCGCCGCGAACAACGCGATTTCTCTTGGCGCAAGCTTCTTGGATGCTGCAAGTTGTTCGATGAAGGTCACGCCAGCTTTTTTCGCTTCGGCTTGAATAGCATTCGCATCGCCCTGAACAAGCTTGCCCTGCTGCACCAAGGCGCGGCCTAACGGACTAAAAGTATTTGCGGCTGCGGCGACCATATTATGCGTTGACTTTGACGCCCTTAAAGCGAAGAAACTACATGATGCACCTACGCTAACACTTTGTAAAGAAAACGCTATTTCGCTAAAAGTAACGCCTCAACTTCTGCCACAAAAGTGTCGGATTGGGGCGCCACGCGACTGGAAAAACTCTTCACATTGGTGCCATCGCGTGCGACCAAAAATTTATGGAAATTCCACTTCGGTCGCTCGCCAGTCGCCTTGAAAAGCAGCTCATACACGGCATTGGCCTGGGCCCCTGAGGCGGGCACGACTGAGGTTTTTTCGATCATTGGAAACTTGACCTTGAAAGTCCGTTCGCAAAAATCAGCGACTTCCGCGTTTGATCCGGGTTCCTGCTTGCCAAAGTCATTGGCTGGGAAGCCTAGAACGACCAAGCCACGCTTTCGGTATTTGTCGTACAAGGCCTGTAGCCCTGCATATTGCTCTGTATAGCCGCAGTAGCTGGCAGTGTTGACCACCAAAACCACCTTTCCACGGTATTGGCAGAGATCCTGTGGCTTTCCTTGAAGCGATGCGAAACGGTGATCAAGAATCGCTGGGCACTTGCCGAGTGTCGCCGCATTCGACGCGGATGCGCTTGCCATGCCGACCATTCCTATCGTCCAAAGGGCAAATAACGATGCTGCTTTAGTGAATTGCATAAGAAGCTCCACGTTTGATCAAAGGGCAATGCTGACGTTCAGTGACAATCACGCTCACCCGAATTGCGACCCGTTCGTGAGGAGTCTCACAGGGTGGCTGCTATAATTTTACGTTATTCATCAATTTCACGATCAATTTCGCTTCATCTCAAGCGATTTCGTTGATTAATTTCTCTGCAAATCTCAGCACAATGCCTCTTTTTGCTATCGGACTCAATCATCGCACTGCGCCCATCGAGGTGCGCGAACGCATTGTGTTTCCGCTGGAGGCGCAGCGCCCCGCGCTTGAAGGTCTGAAACTCGCGACCGGTGCGGACGAGGTCGCGATGGTGTCCACCTGCAATCGAACTGAAATCTATCTGCGTGGCAGTGCGCAAATGATCGCTGACCGTGTCGCCGAATGGCTGGCATCTCAACCCGGTGCAGCGAACGCCAGTATCACGCCACACTTGTATCAATTGCAAGATGCCGCCGTTGCCCGCCACGCATTTCGCGTTGCGAGCGGCCTTGATTCGATGGTGCTGGGTGAACCGCAGATTTTGGGACAAGTAAAACTCGCCGCAAAGGTTGCAGCGGAAGCGGGCACTCTTGGCGGTTCACTGGATCGATTGTTTCAGGAAACCTTCAAAGTCGCGAAAGAAGTGCGCACACAAACGGAAATCGGTGCCACTTCGGTAAGCATGGCGGCTGCCGCCCTCAAGTTAGCACAGCAATTGTTTGGTGATCTGCGTGACACCAAATTGTTGCTCATTGGCGTGGGAGAAATGATCGAGCTTGCGGCAACGCATTTCGCGGCGCACTCACCCAAAAGTATTGTCGTTGCCAATCGCACCATCGAACGCGGGCGAGAACTGGCGCAACGTTTCAACGCGACCGCAATCACGTTGCAGCAGTTACCTGAATGTATCCACGAGTTTGACGCTGTTATCAGCTCAACGGCCTCAATGCTGCCGATTATCGGCAAGGGCATGATCGAAAGTGCGTTGAAGCAGCGCCGTCACAAACCGATTTTCATGGTTGATCTTGCAGTGCCGCGCGACATCGAACATGAAGTCGGCGAGCTCGACGATGTCTTCCTTTACAGTCTCGATGCGCTGGGTAAAATCATTCAGCAGAACACCGGAAAACGCGAAGCGGCAGTGGCTGAAGCAGATCGTATTATTGACATCCGCACCGGCGAATTCATGTTGTGGCTCGGTGCGCGTGCCTCCGTGCCGGTCATTCAACAACTGCGTGGCAAAGCCGACCAGTATCGCCTTGCCGAACTTGATCGCGCCAAACGTATGCTGGCCAAGGGTGAAGACCCCGCCAAAGTGATCGAGCAACTCGCACACGGACTCACCAATAAATTCCTCCATCATCCGATGGCCGCACTCAATCGCACGCACGGTCAGGAACGCGAAGCACTACACGACGCGCTGGAAAAACTTTTCCCGGCATCCTCCGCTTCAGCAGATCAACAAGAACAAGAAAAATGAAAGAGTCAATTAAAAACAAGCTAGCCTCACTGGTTGAGCGCTTGGCAGAGCTTGATCGCCAGTTGGAGGACCCCGCAGTCGTCAACAACATGGACAACTACAGAAAGATCACGCGGGAGAGCGCGGAAATCGGCCCGGTCGTGGCGTTGTACAACGAGTATCAGGGAATTGAGAAAGACATCGTCACGGCCGAAGAGATGGCCACCGACCCCGAGATGCGCGCGTTTGGTGAGGACGAGATTCGCGCGGGCAAGGCGAAACTGGATGCACTGGAAGTCGACTTGCAAAAACTATTGTTGCCAAAAGACCCGAACGACGAAAAGAATACGTTTCTCGAAATTCGTGGCGGCACGGGTGGAGACGAATCCGCGCTGTTTGCCGGCGACCTGTTTCGCATGTACACGCGCTTTGCGGAGCGCAACCGCTGGCAGGTCGAAATCATTTCAGAATCACCCGGTGAAGTGGGCGGTTACAAGGAAGTCATTGCACGCATCGTCGGCAATGGCGTCTATTCGCGGCTCAAGTTTGAATCCGGTGGCCACCGCGTGCAACGCGTGCCTGAGACCGAAACGCAGGGCCGTATTCATACTTCGGCTGCAACGGTCGCCGTCATGCCCGAGGCCGACGACGCTGCGGCGATTGCGATCAATCCTTCCGAAGTACGCGTCGATACCTTTCGTGCATCCGGCGCCGGTGGCCAGCACATCAACAAGACCGATTCCGCCGTTCGACTCACACATATCCCGACCGGCATCGTCGTTGAATGCCAGGACGGACGTAGCCAGCACAAGAACAAGGAACAAGCCTGGCGGGTACTGGCTGCACGCATCAAGGACAAGCAGACGCGCGAGCAGCAGGCCAAAGAGGCTGCTGAGCGAAAATCACTGATCGGCTCGGGAGATCGGTCGGAGCGTATTCGTACTTATAACTTTCCGCAGGGCCGCGTGACCGACCACCGCATCAACCTGACACTCTACAAAATCGACTTCATCATGGACGGCGATTTGTCCGAGTTGACTGGCGCGCTGGTGGCCGAGCATCAGGCGGAACAGCTGGCCGCACTCAGCACGGCCTGATCACACCCGCCGCAGTCAAGAAACGCCAGTGAGTGCAAGCATCTCTGACTTGCTCGCCCGCTATGCAGGCGAAAAGCGTGAAGCCCAAATGCTGCTCGCGCATGTACTTGGCGTCTCGCGCGCCAGCGTCATCGCACACAGCGAGCGCGTCCTCGACGACGCACAAGAACACGTCGCAAACCAGCTTCTCGCAAGACGCGCAGAGGGCGAGCCATTTGCGTATCTGGTCGGCTCACGGGAATTTTACGGTCGTGACTTTATGGTTTCGCCCGCAACACTGATTCCGCGCCCAGAGACTGAGATTATCGTAGAACAAGCACTGGCGAGCCTCTCACGACAAAAGTTGCCTGGGATGCCCGCCGATATTGGTTCTATGCTAATAAGTGCCGATACCCGTCCAACCGTTCTCGATCTCGGTACCGGCAGCGGCGCCATCGCCATATCGCTGGCACTTGAACGTCCAAACATGGTCTTCGTCGCAGCTGACCTTTCCAGCGACGCATTGCTAGTCGCAGCAGAAAACGCGCGACGTATGAATGCAGCGGTCGAATTCGTCGAGAGCAACTGGTACCAAAATCTCGTCCGCCGCAAATTCGATTTGATCGTTTCCAATCCGCCCTACGTTGCAGGCAACGATGTGCATCTTTCAACCGGCGATCTGCGCTTCGAGCCACAAACTGCTCTCACCGACAAAAGTCCGGATGGATTGGCTTCGATTCGCGAGATTGTGAATGGCGCACCCGCACATCTCAACGCCGGTGGTTGGCTGCTTTTCGAACACGGCTATGATCAGCGCGACGCTTGCCGTGAACTGCTCTTGAAAGCCGGCTTCATAAACCTCACCTCAGTGGATGACCTGGCGGGAATTCCGCGCGTCGCCGCTGGTCAAATTCGCTAGAATGTCGCCAGACCTTGATTTATAACCGGAGCTTCACCATGGATGCACAAGATAAAATTCGCGAAACCGTTACCTCTAACCCCATCGTGCTGTACATGAAGGGTTCGCCGCAGTTCCCAATGTGCGGCTTTTCAGCATCCGCCACGCAGATGCTCAAAGCCTGTGGCGTCGACAAGCCGTTTACGGTTGACGTCTTGCAGGACGCCGATATCCGCCAGGGCATCAAGGAATACGCCAACTGGCCGACCATTCCGCAGCTCTACGTTAATGGCGAGTTCGTCGGCGGTGCAGACATCATGCGCGAGATGTACCAGTCCGGCGAGCTCCAGCAAATGCTCGGTACCGCCAAGTAATCGCGCATGCTGTCTCGCTCACTGTTCGCTCGCGAGGGATTTGTCGGCAGGCAAATCCGGTCATGCCGGGTTAGAGCCAAGCAGTTGGCCCCAATAATTCCCGGCACGACTATGCGCGAGATGCACCAGTCCAGCGAGCTCCAGCAAATGCTCGGTACCACCAAGTAGTCAGCAAACCGTGACGCACCAGATTGCGTCCGCGAAATTCCGTATCTATTTCGGCGATGAGATCGCCATCGGGCCCGGCAAGGCGGATTTGCTCGACGCGATCCGCGCGTCGGGCTCCATTTCCAAAGCAGCGAAAGACTTGGGCATGTCCTACAAGCGCGCCTGGAATCTCGCCGACACCATGAATCGCTGCTTCAAAGAACCATTGATCGAGACGGTCACCGGGGGCGGCGGTGGCGGCGGTGCGCGGCTCAGCAAGTTCGGCGAACAGGTGCTGGTGCATTTTCGGTCGATGGAAAAACGCACTGACGCCGCGATTCGCGCCGACCTCGCGGCCTTCGCCGCATTGCTTGCCGACAAACCGAGATCCTGATTCGCAGTTTGAAATCTGCCTGGTAATCGTTTGCCGGGCGTTATATCCGCATGTATATTACGCGTTTGCCCCCATTGCCTCGCTGTGACAGAACTGCAAATACTTCAACTCTCCGCCATCTTCGTCGTCGTGGCGATGCTCTACAGTTCCGTCGGACATGCGGGTGCCTCGGGCTACCTCGCCGCGATGGCGCTTGTGGGCGTGGCGCCGGAGGCAATGCGACCCACCGCATTGACGCTCAACATTGTTGTTGCTGGCTACACCACGTGGCGATTCCGCGGAGCACGTTTTTTTGACGCAAAAGTGGTTGCGCCGTTCTTGATAGGGTCAATT
>JANNRY010000378.1:0-2406 GCA_031401935.1 Betaproteobacteria bacterium
GCCGCGCAGGAACGGCAGGGCAAAGTACTGGTGAATGTCATCGATGCCACGAAGCGATGGTGTTTCGCCCTGGTCGTTGAGCATGTGGCCAAGGTCATGCAGCAGGCAGGCCGTCACAAGTTCGTCGTCGGCATAATTTCGCTCAGCCAGCGTCGCAGTTTGCAACGCGTGCTGCAACTGGGTGACAGGCTCGCCGCTATACATTTTCGCGCCATGCACTGAAAACAGTTTCTCGATATCTGCAAGGGCAAGGGTCATTTTTGCTTAAATCCGATCTGCGGATACTGGTGTGCCGGTGGCCACGGTTGCGATTTTCCGGTCGAGAAAGCCCTCGCGCAATCGCGTACGCGACAAGGCACCCGCTTGTTCGAGAATCGGATAGGCGATTGAACAGATAAGCGAATTGATGCGTTTGAAATCGTGAATGATGTCCAGATGAAGGGAGCTGGTTTCGATGGTTTGCAGGCTCTGGCCGGCGAGCCGGTGCAGGTGCGAGTCGGCAAAAGCCAGGCCCATCTCGCGAAACTCGACTTTCTGCGCCAGCAACAACTCCGCACTTTTGAGGTCGCCATTAATAAATACGTTGAGTCCCATGCGCAGATTGGCGAGTAATTTCGCATGCATCTCGCTTAGTTCGGTCATTCCTGCCTCCGAGAAAGCCAGACGTTTCGCGATCATCTTGGTGCCGACGTCTTCAAGAATGTGTTCAATGATGTCGCCGATGTGCTCCAGATTTATCGTGAGCGAAATAATGTCTGTCCATCTTCGGCTTTCTTTTTCATCCAGCGCTTCACGGCTAATCTGGGTGAGATAAAGCTTGATCGCGGTGTATAGCTTATCGACATCGTCATCCATGCGCCGAATGTCGGTTGCGAGTTTCGCGTCGTTGGTTTTGATTACCGCGAGTGTGCCGACCAGCATGGTTTCGATGGTGTCGCCAATGCGCAGCGCTTCGCGGGCCGCGTTGGATGTGGCAAGCGCTGGCGTATCAAGTGCGGCCAGATCAAGATACTTCGGCGTCACTCCTTTGTTGCGCTCGGGACGATCCGGCATCAGGCGCTCGACCAGCCTGGCAACCGGCGCAGTGAAGCCGATCAGGCACGCTGCCAGCAGCAGATTAAACGCAAGATGAAAGTTGACGACGATCCGGCCGGGGGCAGGGTCAATAAACGTGAGCAAATTTTCTATGTTGCCAAGCAATATCACCGTGATGGCACAACCGATCAACTTGAAACAAATATTGCCGAGCGCGACACGCCGGCCAGCGGGTCCGGTTCCGCTGGTTGCCAATAGCGCAAGAATTGCACTACCAAGGTTCGCACCCAAGACAAGAAAAAGGGCCATTTTCAGGCCGATCAGTCCGGACGCCGCGAACGTTGCCGTTAGCAGCACGACGGCAAGACTGGACCAGAACGCAATCGCAAATACGGCGCCGACCAAAATGTCGAGCAGCGGGTCGCCTGAAATTGAGGCAAGGATGACTTTCACGCCGGGCGCTTGCGATAACGGCAGTGCAGCATTCATGATCATCTGTAATGCGAGCAGGATCAGCCCGATGCCGATTGCCACCCTGCCAATTTGGCCCGTGCGTGTGCCTTTGCGGGAGAGATGCAGCACCACGCCGATGCCGATCATCAGTGGTGCCAGCCACGAAAGATCAAACGAGAACACTTGCACCACGAGGCTGGTGCCGACATCTGCGCCAAGCATGATCGCCAGCGCGGGGGCTAGCGGCATCATGTTCTGGCTGACGAAAGAGCCGGTAATTACGGCGGTGGCAGAAGACGATTGCACCAGGCTGGTGACGCCCAAGCCCGCAAGAAATGCGTGGAAGCGGTTCGCGACACTCGCAGACAGCATACGCCGAAGGTTGGCACCGAAGATACGTAACACGCCGCTGCGTACGATGTGTGTGCCCCACACCAGCAGTGCAACACCGGAAAGTATATTGATGAGCGTATTCATTGACTGCTAGCTAAAGCAGGAGCTTTGCGGTGGTCACCATGGCAGCGAGTAGGTTTTGGTATTGGTGAAGCTTTTCATTGCTTCCTGCACGCCTTCCTTGTAGCCAAGACCTGAATCTTTGATGCCGCCGAATGGCGTGAGTTCTAGTCGATAGCCCGGCACCTCGCGCACATTCACCGATCCGACCTGAAGCTCCGACACAAAGCGGGTGATGTAATCGAGCCGGTTTGTGCACACCGACGATGACAAGCCATAAGCGGTGCCGTTGGAAATCTGGATCGCTTCGTCGATATTGGCAAAACGAATAATCGGCGATACGGGCCCAAAGGTCTCTTCGCGTACCAGCGTCATGTCCGGGCGTATCTGATCGAGCACTGTCGGCGCATAGCGAGCGCCATCTCGTTGGTTGCCCACGAGAAGCCTCGCGCCATCGGCCACCGC
>JANNRY010000379.1:0-4508 GCA_031401935.1 Betaproteobacteria bacterium
GGGCCAACTGCTGTCGAGGTGTTTGCGTGTGACCGATGTACCGGGCCGTCTGGGTGGCGAAGAGTTTGCAGTTCTAGCGCCCGGCACCGACGCCATGGGCGCCCTGCAAATCGCCGAGACGCTACGCAAGGCCATCGCCCAGGAGAGTATCGAAGACGCCGGTCTGACGCTTCAGGTCACTGCCAGCATCGGCGTCGCTACCATGCTGGCGGGCCGGCCCGACGTCGAACTGGATGACCTGATACGAGCAGCCGACCAGGCCATGTACAGCGCCAAACAAAGTGGGCGCAACTGCGTGGTTGCCACAGATTTTGCCGTGCGCACCTCAACTCTTGCGTAGTACTCGCACCGCCGCAAGGAAAACGAGCGGTTCTTTTTCGTGCCGACAGATGGGCAGAAACTTTGATTCGTCGGCCCTGCGATCACCTTCTGAGGTAGTCGCGCCCTCCGCGCTGTGATTGCGCTGGAACTACTGCTGGTCAAGATCATCACCCGCGTCCTGCGGCTGTTGACGCGCCTTGGACACATTGTCGAGTATGAGCGTGAAGTCTATCGGGCAATCGCTCAGATGGTGTGGAATTCGGGCGCGCCGGACGCGAGAAAATTCCGCAAAGTTGAGAAAACCGTGCGGTTTTGCCGTAATGCCGCTTGTTTGACCCCTCACCTGCCGGCCGATACAGTGATGAATCTTGAAAAATTGCGGTTAAATTTACTATCCTTGGAGGGTCGCGACGAATTATTTCAAGCCAGCGGGCGCGATCCGGACAGATTCTTATAGACTCATCTCCCGGACAATAGAAGGGTACGTATGGGCGCAGCCAAGAACGACAACCCCCGCGAGAATCATCGCGCACTGTTTGCCGAAGTGGAAACGCATCGCAGCTACATGTTGCGCTTCGCAACTGCAAAACTACGCGATTCGGCCCAGGCTGATGAGGTTGTACAGGAGGCTCTTCTGGCAGCACTTGAAGGGATCGGGAGTTTTTCCGGGCAATCAGCGTTGCGCACCTGGCTGACCTCGATTCTCAAATTCAAGATCATCGATTTTCAGCGTCGGATCATAAGCGAACGCGCGCAATTTGCTAGTGCACCGCAGGATTGCGATTCTACTGACCCGGATTGGCTCAATGATATGTTCGACGACACCGGTCACTGGCACCCAAGGCTATCCGCCTGGGCTAATCCCGATGGGGCGCTCGAGCAGAAGCAGTTTTTTGATGTGTTTGAACGCTGCATGGAAAAGCTGCCGATAACAACCAGCCGGGTGTTTTTCAAGCGAGAAGTAATGGGAATCGACACCGATGAAATTTGCAAGGAAGAGTCCATTACTGCGTCAAATTGTTGGGTCATGTTGCACCGCGCGCGAGTAGCGCTGCGCGAATGCCTTGATCGCCACTGGTTCCAGGGCGCTAAATCGTGAGTACTGTTCGATATTGACATCGGGCAATGTCCGCATTGTGGCGGGCAATTGAAGCTCATCGCGGCCATCGAGCAGCCGACCGCGATCGCCCTCATCCTCCCCTCACCCATTTGGGGCTGGCCGTGTAGCCGCCGCGTGCGCCGGTAAGGAGTGTGGATTTTTTTGAGGCCGCTTGAAGAGCAAAACTTGACTGGTTTTCTACAGGGACGGGGTGGCGCTCGGACAATCGCTGGGAACGGGCCAATTCAGACGCGCTGGGTAGGGAAATTATCTGCGAGGTTGAGAGCACGGTGCGGTTTTACCGTACTGCCGCTTGCTTGACCGCTCACTTGCCGGCCGATGCAGTGATGAATCTTGAAAAAGCGCGTTTGAAATTCCCATACCCCGCGGGAAGTGCTCGAAAAGATCGAAGTAGTGTTCACAACATTCAGCCACCGGCAAGCCCGATACCGGCACAAGGCGTTCATACACCTCGCTGGTGCCGGTGTAGGCGAGGGTCATCGCGAGTGTGCAGTCCTTCACCCAATCCGAAAACGTTTTAGCGCTGCGATTGGCGGGCGGCGAATTTGCGGGCATGCCCCAAGGCTAGCAATTTCCGCGAGCGACGTTGACAGCAGGCGACCCGCAACGGGAGCTTGACCGTGCATGTGTAAGCATCTCCGGCAAGCGGCGACCAACGTCCCAATCAACGACAATTTTCTGGGACACTCATTGAGGCACTTATGCTTGTTCAAAAATTTGTATTCAGGCATCGCATTTCCGCAGCCGTGGTTGGGTTAATGAGCGCGATGCCTGTGCCCGCTTTGGCGGGAGAATTTAACGAGACCGACGGCGTTGCCATCAAGGGCTTCGATCCGGTCGCTTACGTAACCGAACGGGCAGCTGTGCCGGGCCGCGCGGAATTCAGCAGCGTTTACGGAGGCTCGACTTTCCATTTTCGCGACGCCGGCAATCGCGATGCCTTCATCGCTAACCCGGCGAAATATGCGCCGCAGTACGGCGGCTACTGTGCATACGGTGTGGCGCGCGGCTACAAGGCGGCAACTACACCGGAAGCGTTTAGCGTGATCGACGGCAAGCTTTATCTGAACTACAACGCTGAGGTAAATACGCTGTGGTCAAAGAACATTCCGGGATTCATCGACAAGGCAAACCTTCAATGGCCGATGGTGGCGAGGGCGACGAAGGTCAGTCGTTGACGCACGAAGACTTCACTTGTGATCGAGCGGTAGCTTCATGATCGACTCGCCTCCATCTTCTTCGCCGGTGCGAACGAAGCCAAAGCGCTTGTAGAAACCCTCGGGATCGTTTTCCTTGGGCATGAACGACAGCAGCATGTTTTTCGCGACCAGATGCGCGCTCTAGTAGTCAATCAGGAGCCGCATGTCCTGCTCGCCAAAGCCGCGCTGCTGGTATTTCGCGTCGATCATGAACCGCCACAGCGCGACGCGGGCGGCTCCTTCGTAGCGCACCGGCGCAATGACGCCGCTGGGGATTTTCTTTTAACCGCCTGCAGACTTCGAAACCGGCCATGTCCGGCATTACGATATCGAGCAAAATTAGATCGGGGGCCACCTCGCACTGCGCGATCTTCAGCGCCTTAGCGCCGCCGCTGGCCACCTTGACGGTATAGTCGGTTTCAAGTGGATCCGCTATCAGGGAAAGACTTTGTGGCGTATCGTCGACCACAAGGATGGTTGCCTTCTGGCTCAATGTCGGTGCTTCAATCATTTGACGCCCTTCACGTTACCCTGGCGCTCCGGGAGCAAGCTTTTTCTGCAGCAGCATCGCAGCAGCAATAGTTACGCACATCGTCAGAAAAGCGACCCAAGCATATGGCCAGAGCAGCGGCATGCCCAGCAGAATCAAGCCGTCATTACTCCCAGGGATTAACAAGCTACCCCACCCCATCAGCACACCGCCGATCAAGCATTTCGCGAGTTGTTTTACAGTAATGCGTGTGTTGCGAAAGCGCCCCGCGGTCCAGCCGCCAATAATTGCTCCCATCAGCAATGCCAAAACCAGCATTACGCGCACCGGCAAATTGTCTGTCATGCCGCGCGCGAGTTCGGCGAGAACATCGGTATATGCCCACGCGCCGCCCATCATCAACAACAGGAAGAAGAAAGTAACACCGATGACTGCAGTTGCCGCATGTGGTGTCCAGATATGGCGCCCAATCTCCGGTGCGCTCGCTCGATGCGCACGAAGTCGCCAAAGCGAACTGCCGATGCGCCACAGCATGAAAGCGGCCAATGGTACCGCCAGCGCGCTTGTGACAACGAATACCGGCGAGGATTCTGTGAGTGGCCTGGGAGACATCGAGATGAATCCGACGCTAGTGCAACCAAGATAGAACCCAACGGGTGTGAGTACATACGCCCACTCTCCTGACCCCAGACGTGCGATAGCACCGAACACGCAGGCCTGATTAATAAATGCGCCGACACCCAATAGCGTGCCGCCCAGTATCGTCAATCCGCTAACCGCGTAGCCCGCTGGCATGCCGGGCATAAAAAACAACGCGTCGGCGATGATAAATCCGCCCGCCACCCAAATCGAGGCTTCAACCATCGCCGCAAGCCGACGCGCGCGATGCTCCCGCACGACTTCGTCGACTGCAGCAACAGTGCAGGTAGCACCGCGCTGAATGGCAAACCCCATGATCGCTGCAAGCAACGCAGCGATGATGACGATAAAAATGTTCAAGGCGACCCCTGTGAAAAAACTACTTCATAAAAATCGCGGGGTACGCAACTTCGCCACGTGCCCCGCGCTATTACCACCGGCCTGATTACATATTCTTGGGCATCGTTTCAGGTTTTTTGTCGTTGACGATATCGGCGATGAGCAGCTGAACTGGCGCGCTGGTATCGTTTTTCCAGTGATGCTTGGTACCCATATATTCGCGTGCGATGTCGCCGGCCTTATGCAGGATCGGCACCATGCACTTGCTGCTGTGTTCGTAGATTTCGCCGGACTTCACCATGATGAGCGCCGGACGATCTGCGTGGTCGTGCAACGGTACGACGCCACCGGCGGCAATCGTCATGTGGCGCATGCGCAGGCGACGTTCATTGAGTTTGAC
>JANNRY010000380.1:0-10304 GCA_031401935.1 Betaproteobacteria bacterium
GACTGCCTACTTCGCGAGCCAGCGCCTTGGTGAATCCGACCAGTCCCGCTTTGGCAGAAACGTAATTCACCTGCCCCGCATTACCCATTGCGCCGACAACCGAACCAATGCTGATGATGCGCCCGGTGCGCGCCTTCATCATGGATTTGATGACGGCACGGGACATGCGAAACACCGATGTCAGGTCGGTATCGATAACCGCCTGCCAATCCTGGTCTTTCATACGCATCAATAATGTATCGCGGGTGATGCCGGCGTTATTTACAAGAATTGAAACTGCACCGAACTTCGCTTCAATATCCTTCACGACGGCATCGCATTGCGCGCCATCCGAAACATTCAGAACAAGCCCAGTCCCGAAATGTCCGGCATCAGCGATCCGCTGTTGAATAGCCAACGCACCTGCTTCTGTGGTGGCAGTGCCGATCACTTTTGCCCCAGCAATAGCGAGTGCATCAAGGATCGCAGCGCCTATTCCACGCGATGCGCCAGTGATCAATGCGATCTGCCCCTCTAACGGTTGCATGTTCGTGTTCCTTTAACGAGTCGCGTCGACCGCTGCAAACAGCGCGGCCATGTCGGATACGGCAAGGCAATTGAGTTGCGCATCTATGCGCTTGTTGAGACCAGTTAATACCTTGCCCGGACCGCATTCTATGACGGCATGCGCGCCGCCGGCTGCGATGGCCTGAATCGTTTCAACCCAGCGCACTGGACGATAAAGTTGTTCAACCAACCCTTTTTTTATGTCATCTGATGTCGAAAATACTCGAACATCGGCATTTTGTATGACTGGTGTAGCAGGAACGTTACAGGTAATGTTTTTCAAAGCAATCGCCAGTTTATCTGCTGCTGGTTTCATTAGAGCGCAATGGGAGGGAACACTCATCGGCAACATCAACGCGCGTTTTGCACCCCGCAACTTGGCGAGTGCCATCCCACGCTCCACTGCGGTCCGATGACCAGCAATGACAACCTGCCCCGGCGAATTCAGATTTACTGCTTCCAGGACATCCCCTTCGGCTGCCTCTGCGCAAACGGCGCGAACCCGCTCGGCGTCTAACCCAAGCACTGCCGCAATGCCACCTATGCCCTCAGGAACTGCTTCTTGCATGGCTTGCGCACGCAACCTGACCAACCGCAATGCATCTGCAAACCCCAGTGCGCCCGCTGCAACCAGCGCGGAATATTCTCCTAAACTATGGCCGGCAAAAAACATCGGAGTGCTACCGCCCTTTTCCTGCCACGCACGAAAAGTTGCAATTGCTGCACTAAGCATCAGCGGCTGCGTATTCACCGTAAGATTCTGGATTTCCGCAGGACCATCAACAGCCATTGCCCAAAGGTCTTGGTCGAGAACATCCGACGCCTCCTCAAAGGTGCGCTGAACAATTGGCATGTCGGCAAATCCCGCCATCATCCCCACTGACTGCGAACCTTGTCCGGCGAACGTAATAGCAAACTTAATCATGATTTATGCTCACCATTTGAGCATCACAGCGCCCCACGCGAAGCCACCGCCTAATGCGGCCAGCAACACGTTATCGCCCGATTTGATCCGGCCTTCACGAACAGTCACGTCTAGCGCGAGCGGAATGGATGCGGCCGATGTGTTCCCATGGCGGTCCACTGTCATCACGACCTTTTCATCGGGCAAATCGAGCTTTCTTGCTGCGTGCGTAATGATCCGCTTATTAGCCTGATGGCAGATGAACCAGTCGATTTCTTCGGGCTTCATGGTGTTGGCATTAAGCGCTTCCCAAGCGACCTCTTCAAACGCCTTCACTGCGAATTTATAGACCGCACTACCTTCCATGCGAAGCATCGGCGAGCCTCGTATCGCGCCGTTTTCCACAGTGCCGGGCGCACACAATGCATCCCGGTAGGAACCATCAGTGTGAAGGTGCGTGGAGAGAATGCCGGGCAAATCAGTCGCCTTCAATATCACCGCACCGGCACCGTCGCCAAACAGAACGCAAGTACCGCGATCCTGCCAATTCATGATTCTGGAAAAAATTTCTGCCCCAACCACCAGCGCACATTTTGTCGCACCGCTGCGGATAAATTTGTCAGCCGTTGCCAAACCAAATACAAACCCCGCGCAAACCGCCTGAATATCAAACGCTACGCAGTTTTTGATGCCCAATTTATCCTGCAGAATGCAAGCCGTAGACGGGAAAACCATATCTGGCGTCGATGTGGCAACGATGATGAGATCAATGTCGCCAGCCTTGATGCCCGCAGCAGCGATTGCGCGTGTTGCTGCAATTAACGCGAGGTCGCTGGCATCCTGATCATCGGCAGCGTAGTGACGCTCGCGAATCCCAGTTCGGGAAACAATCCATTCGTCGTTGGTATCGACGATCCTGCTAAGGTCGTTGTTGGTCACAACACGGTCGGGCAAATAACTGCCCGTACCAAAAATTTGGGAGTAAATCATTGTTATGTGTTTACTGCGCTGGGGTACACATCGTTCCGCGTTTGCGGCGCTAGCAAGCCATCAGCGTGCAGGCGTTCAATTTCAGTGGAAATCAATCCAAGCAGCCCGTGCTCCACCTCGGATGCCGCCCGCTCAAGTGCATGTGAAAACGAAACAGCGTCTGCCGAGCCGTGACTTTTTACGACGACACCTTTCAGGCCGAGTAACGCGGCACCGTTGTAGCGCCGATGGTCCATGCGATGACGAAAGCGCTTGATGACCGGCAGGGAAATCACAGCAGCAAGCTTGCTGTAAAAACCATTCTCGTATTCTGCCCGTAGGAAATCGCCCATCATCTTGGCCATCCCCTCAGAGGTTTTAAGCATCACGTTGCCAACGAATCCATCGCACACAACGACGTCGGTCGTTCCTTTATAAATATCTGTACCCTCGACGTTGCCGTGGAAATTGAGGTGACTTGCCTTCAGGAGTTCACCTGCAGCTTTGACAATTTCATTGCCTTTAATGTCTTCGGAGCCAATGTTCAACAGTCCAACGCTAGGGTTTTTCTTGCCCTCGACCGCTGTGCAAAGCATGGCACCCATGATGGCAAATTGCAGCAGATGCTGCGGTGTACAAGAGGCGTTTGCGCCCAAATCAAGGGCGTACACAACACCGTGGCGAGTAGGTAACGCTGCACAGATGGCGGGACGATCAATGCCTGACAACGTTTTGAGTACAAATTTGGCGGTCCCCATCAAGGCACCCGTATTGCCCGCAGATACGCATGCATCTGCGTCTCCTGATTTCACGAGGTCAATTGCAACACGCATCGATGAATTTTTTTTGTTACGGATAGCGGAACGAATGTCCTCATCCATGCCCACCACATCGGAAGCTGCGACAATTCTCAGGCGCGAGGAGTCCGGAATGTGGGCATTGCCAGCACCAGCTTTTTTTAGCTCAACTTCAATTACATCCGGCTTGCCAACGAGAATTGCCCGCCGGTCAGCAGATCTGGCGAGAAATTGCAATGCAGCTGGAATGGTAATCGATGGGCCGTGGTCGCCGCCCATCGCATCGATTGCGATCATTGTCTGCATTGTATTGGGTCTCTCGCTTTCTGCGATTCACCCGTGCAGTTTATTTTTGATATTGCCAAGTCGCGCGTAGCTGACCACAAAAATAGCGCCTGATTGAAGCAATGAGCACGACCCAAGCAGAAAATAACTCCTGCTAATTTTTGCTTGGCAACGTTCGTCGGTCAATCTATAAGGCTATTTTTTTGTCGCTCGATTATTCGTCAGCTTTAGTCTTGATGACTTTACGGCCACGGTAGTAGCCGGACGGGCTAATGTGATGGCGCAGATGTGCTTCACCGGTTGTTGGCTCAATTGCAAGTGCCGGGTTGGTCAAAAAGTCATGCGCACGGTGCATGCCGCGCTTGGAAGGGGACTTCTTGTTTTGCTGGACTGCCATGATGCTTCTCCTTAATCAAAATCTCAAAATTTAAAACTGATTACTTTTTCTTCAACTCCGCCAATTTGGCGAAGGGGGAAATTTTCTTGCTTTCAGTCAAGGCGACCTTGGACATAATTGGTGCCTTTGCCAATTTGCCTCGAACGCCGCCATGCTGATCGGTCATCCTACCGGTTTTAACCGCATGCACGGGCAAACTGAGCAGAATTTCTTCTTCAACGCGCTCCGCCACATGCATAGTAGCGCCGCAGACGATGTAATCCTCACTCTCGGATTCCATCTCCAACGGCGGCAATTCAGATTCGTCTTTGACCAAGATAAGCGAGCTACTAATATCAAGCGTATGCCGGACAGAAGCAAGTGTCGCTGGATCAGAGAGCAAAAACCAACCATAAATTATACACTTAACTCGCCTTTCTTGGCTACCGGTCAAATCAACCACCAAGTTACCGGTCAATGAAAAGTGGATTTCGCCATCCTCGCCCGCAAGATACTCCGCCAGATTCGGCAAATCGGGCGGCGCAAGCTTTCCTGACACGCACTGCTTAAGACGCGTGAACCGCTCAATATTTATGGTCTCTGACATATGCGACGCATTAATTTAATCACTTCACATGATATGATTTTGTTGCGAAAATGTCAAAAAGTCATTGATTTTGAAGAAAAAAATAATCCTCGGATCAACTTCAACGTACCGGGCGCAACTATTGTCCCGCCTCGGACTCGATTTTATAAGCATCGCCCCAGACGCGAACGAATCGCCGCTAGAAGGTGAACTTCCCGCCGCGACTGCACTACGGCTGGCAATTGCCAAGGCACTAAGCCTTCAGGGTAAATTCCAAAATGCGCTAGTGATAGGTTCGGATCAGGTGGCTGACCAAAACGGCATCGCGATTGGAAAACCGCTAACAAGAGAAAATGCTGTCCGGCAACTTCAAGAGATGTGCGGGAAAACGCTTGTTTTTCACAGCGGCATCGCGCTATTGAATACCGCCACAGGTCACATTCAAAGCCGGATTGTGGCAACGACAGTACGGTTTCGCGAGTTTTCGCAAAGCGAAATAGAAACCTATCTGGATCGCGAAAATGCGCTTGACTGTGCCGGAAGTGCAAAATCCGAGGCCTTGGGAATCGCGCTAATCGCGTCGATGCAAAGCGATGATCCGACCGCGCTCATTGGTCTGCCGTTGATTGCGTTGATCGATATGCTCAAAGCAGAAGACGTTCAGGTGTTGGCATGAAAACCGGCACGCTGTACCTGATCCCGACCAATCTCTCAGATGGCTTTAAGCCGACGCAAATATTGCCAGCATCAGTCATTGCGACCGCACTCCGACTCAATCATTTTGTCGCCGAGAACGCCAAGACTGCCAGAGCATTTCTTAAACAGCTTGGCATCGAAAGGCCGCTACTCGAAGTATCCATTGTTGAATTGAACAGTCAGACTCCAGGCAACTCGATAAGCAGCATGATCGCACCACTCATTGCCGGACACGACGTTGGCTTGGTGTCAGAAGCGGGCGCCCCCGGGGTCGCAGACCCTGGCGCTCTCGTCGTTGCCATGGCGCATCAACACGGTATTACAGTGGCACCGCTGGTCGGCCCTTCGTCGATTCTGCTCGGTCTCATGGCATCTGGCTTGAACGGCCAGACGTTCGCATTTCATGGCTATCTGCCGCAAGAAAAAACCGAACGGATCAAAGCAATTTCCGCGCTGGAAAAAGAGTCGCGGCAACGCAACATGACGCAGTTGTTTATTGAAACACCCTACCGCAATCAGGCGTTGTACGCTGACTTGCTTTCGACGCTAGGCTCATCCACCCGGCTCTGCGTAGCCCGCGACCTTACCGGCGACCGCGAATTGGTGCGGACGATGCGTATCATCGAATGGAAGAAGAATACACTCGCGTTGGAAAAATTACCGACACTGTTCCTATGCCTCGCGGAGTCTGCGTAGCGAGGATGGGCCTCCGTGGTGCCGCTAAGCGCCATCACGAACGCCGGGGGTCAGGCCGAAGACGCCGCGCGCAAATGGTCAAACACTGAAGCCCGCGCGAGCAGTGGCGCCAAGTCGCTTGCGGACATCGGCACACTAAAGTAAAAGCCTTGACCTACAGTACAACCTTTTGCGCGCAGTACCGCAAGCTGCCCTGCCGTCTCGATTCCCTCGGCGATGATATCCAGATCAAGACTCTTGGCCATGCTGATGATGGCCACCACAATTGCCGTGTCGTTCGGGTCGATGGTGATGTCGCGCACAAAACTCTGATCGATTTTCAACTTACTGATCGGCAAACGTTTAAGGTAGGAGAGACTTGAATAGCCAGTGCCAAAGTCATCAACAGCCAGTTGAATGCCCATACTGGCAATTTCATTGAGCCTCGACACGCTGCCTTCACCCTGCCGCATCACTTGGCTCTCGGTTATTTCCAGCTCGAGCAACGCGGGATCGAGCTTCGTTTCATCGAGTATGTTTGCCAATATCTCCACGAAGCGTTTGTCCGCCAATTGCCGCGCAGATAAATTCACCGCAATACGCCGTCTTGGCATGCCGGCATCCAGCCACTTTTTCGCTTGCAAACACGCTTCCCTAAGTACCCATTGACCAATCTCATTGATCAATCCGGTTTCTTCCGCGAGCGGAATAAACTCGCTTGGCATGATGGTGCCGCTCTGTTCAGAAACCCAGCGTACAAGTGCTTCCAACGCAACGATCTCGCCGGAAATTAAGTTAATTTGCGGCTGATAAACTAACGAAAAATCGCCGTTCTTCACGGCTGCACGAAGGTTCGATTCCATCGCCGCGCGTCGCTTCACGGCAATGTTCATCTGCGGTGTGAAGAACTGATAAGTGTTTTTACCCAGACCTTTGCTGTGGAACATCGCAGTATCCGCATTCTTCAGCAACGTAGGCGCGTCATGTCCGTCATCGGGATACAACGCGATGCCGATCGAGCCGGATACATGTTGATCGGTGCCACCAACAGTAAATGCAGCTCTTAGCGCATCAAGTATTTTTTGCGCGACACGGGTTGCGCCCTGATGTCCTTCCAGACGATCAAGCAGAACAATGAATTCATCTCCGCCCTGGCGCGCAATGGTGTCGTGCATACGCACCGAAGCGTTGAGACGTTTCGCGACCTGACGAAGCAATTCGTCGCCTACGTCGTGACCAAGCGTGTCGTTAATATTCTTGAAATTGTCAATGTCGATATACATCACGGCAAATCGCTTTGTGGAGCGCACTGCCCGGCCAATCGCTTGCGATATCCGATCCTGCATCAGTGACCTATTCGGAAGCTCGGTCAGCGCATCGTGATACGCAAGATGCTGGATGCGCTGCTGTATCGCCTTCCGATCAGTCACGTCCCGGGTGTTGACGATGATGCCACGCACCTCTGGAACATTCAGGCAATTCTTACCGATGGATTCCAGCGTGCGCCACGCGCCAGATCTATTCATGACACGAAACTCGATCGGCCTGGTCATTTCACCTTTGGCGATCAGTTCCCGGAACATTCCCCGCATTGGTTCAACATCGTCTCTGTGTACGAGATTGAATTGGCTCATGCCGATCATGTCGCTGGGGTCATGACCGAGGAGATGCGTGACCGAGGGGCTCTGATAAGTAATCAAACCATTTTCATCAAGCACCGTCACTATATCCATTGCACTCTCGGTCAACGCTTTGAAACGGCCCTCGGATGCCTCAAGAGCCTGAGTCACTTGTTTGAAGTCAGTGAAATCGGTCAACACACCAATAATGCCCGCCGGACTGCCGTCAGCGTTGGAGAAGCGGCTGATGTGCCGGATGATGTCGCGATCATTGCCGCTGCCATCTTTGATGACGTCTTCAGCAATGATTGTTTTGCCATCGACCAACAATTTTGCGTCTTCCAAAACTGCCGCATTCGCGTGTTCCGGCGAAAGTAATTCTGCAGGACTTTTGCCAATCCAGTCATCGCGTCGCTTGGAGAAAAATGTTTCCCAGGCCCGATTGAACCCCAGATATTGTCCGTCGGCGCCCTTGTAAAAAATCGGCGAAGGAATAGCTTCAAGAAGTTCACGCGTGAAGCGCAACTGTTGATCCAGTGCCCGCGTAGTACGCTTGGCATCGGTAATGTCGGATGCGGTCACCAAAATGCCGACGACTTCATTCTCGGCACCACGCAACGGGGCCGCTGACAAACTGATTTCGTGAGGGTAATTATCTGCATTCACCCAACTCACCTCCACGTTATGGAGCGTTTCGCCGAGCAACACGCGTTTCCTGATATCAGCGGCAACAGCCTGCGACGTCGCCCAAATCGGGGATGGCCTGCCGAGCACGGCTGACTCTTTCAGGCCAAATATTTTCTCAGCCGCAGGATTCCAAAGTGTGACGATGCCGACAGGCGTCAACGAGTAAATCGCTAGAGGTGAAGTATTGACGATCGCATTGAGCGATTCGTTTAGTGCTGACAATGTGGCTTGAGATGCGGGATAGGTCGACACATCCGTGAGATCATGGCAACCCACACGATTTGACTCTACCCTCAGGTGAAGCGGCGGTTCGATGCTGTAGCGAGCAAACACCAGACCCAACAATCCCGCAAGAAAAACCGCAGCGAAACCCCACATTAAAAACGCGCGGCGCATGCTGGTGACGATTTCCGGCAATATGCCTGAATCCCCGATGATTGCTGCGCCGATCACGCCCATAGTCAGCACGACGGCAAGTGCTATCGCTCCAAAGGCGACAATGAATCGAAGTCTCAGGCGCGCGCTGCGCGCGATGGGTGGCGGTAACCCGCGGGTGTCTGGTTGCACCGGCGTTAGCGGACTGACAGGCGCACTGTCAGCACGAAGTATCCCGGCTTTAGCCTTGTCAATCGGCATCTTTTTAGCATCTTGCATGGACGACATAAATACATATTTTCATCATTAAACGTGATTCATGACTTATGTTTTTGGTAACCGGAATCGCCATCCATGATGCAATGCGAAAGCACGACGTCATTGCCCACCACATTGATCGGCAACGCTCGTAAATGCGCGCCGTGACATGGGCCGCCGACACACAATCCACTGTCAGGCTCGAAGAGTGCTCCGTGGGTGGCGCAGACCAAGTATAAGCCAGTTTCTTCAAACACCTGCCCCGGCTGCCAGTCCAATTCAGTGCCGCGATGCGGACAGGAGTTGATGTATGCGTAGACAGCACCGCCGTAGGAGATTGCGAAGCAGGACACGTCTCGATCAGGCGAAGAAGACGTGGCCTCGAATCGTACGGCGGCACCCCCGTCAGCCAATTGATCCACGCGGCAGATTACGCGTGTTGATTCAGCCATACCGCCAATTCATTAACTGTATTAACCAACGCAAGGTGGGGTCGCGCTACAAGCAACGGGGCGGGGTGCGCGCCGTAGGTAACGGCCACCGCCGCCACACCGGCATTTTGTGCGAGGTCGAGATCATGGGTGGTGTCACCGATCATCAGGGTGCGCGTTGGCGACACGCCGGTGAAATCCATCAACTTGTACAACATGTCGGGATGGGGTTTCGCGAATCCTTCATCAGCGCATCGCGAAAAGTGAAATGCCGACTTGAGCCCCGTGTGTGCGAACGCGCGCTCCAGGCCAACGCGCGGCTTGCCAGTCGCAACTGCCAAGAATCGCGTTGGCTGGTCAAGATTGGCAAGTAACTCGCGGATGCCATCGTAAAGCGGCGCCTCATGATCGCGTGGCACGTAGCGATGCCGGTAAGCCTGCGCGAATGCTGTTTGTGCAGCATGATCAATATCCGGAAAAAGTCGCTGTGTGGATTCGTGAATACCGAGTCCGATGATCGATTTTGCCGCTTCAACGGATGGGATCGGTAACCCACGGTCACGTGCCGCCAACTGAATACACTCGCTGATCAGTCCGGTGGAATCCATGACTGTGCCGTCCCAATCAAAGACGATCAGGTCGAAGCGTCTCTGCGGTATCGATTGCATCACAGACTCATCCATTGCGGATATTCGCGAGATAGGCAAGGTAGCGCAGCAAATCTGGCGACAACGGCGCTTCAATAACAAGTTTTTCGCCGCTGATTGGATGAAAAAACGCCATCAGCCGGGCGTGCAGAAACATACGCTTCAAGCCACCGTGTTTTACCGCCGCCACATATTTGTTAAGCACAAAATCTCCGTACTTGTCGTCGCCGACAATCGGAAAACCGAGGTGTGCGAGGTGTACGCGGATTTGATGTGTCCGCCCGGTCCTGATTTCGCAATTGAGCAGCGTCGCACCGGGCAATATTTGCTTTCGCGTGACAATCGTGTGGGACTCCTGACCGTCGTCCTCATCGACCGACACGCGTCGCTCGCCGGCTGCGGTGACGTACTTGGCGAGCTTCACGCGAACATGCCGCCGCTCATCTGGCCAGG
>JANNRY010000381.1:0-6034 GCA_031401935.1 Betaproteobacteria bacterium
ACGGATCCGACGCACCTTTGTAGACACCGCTGTCAAGCAGCTACGTGTCCAAGCCGCCGCCGCCCGGGCAATCTTTGGCCGAGACCCCGCACACATCTGGCTGATCCATGGCACGCCGCTGGCGGCCGACTGTCTGGATACCATCCTTGAGCAGTTCCTCGCCGCAGGAGTCGAGTTCATCTCCCTGGAGGAGGCGATGGCCGACCCAATGAACAGCGAGGCGGTTCCAGTCATTACTCCTCGATTCCTGAATCAGGTCCAAAAGTGGGCGCTTCTGAAAGGCGTGCCCATCGAGGACTGTCCGCCAGCAATTCTTGCGGAGATAGATCGAATCTCACCTTTACCCGGTCACAGCACGCCCGAAGTCATGGGGAGAGTATTTCGAGCTATCTCGGACACCGTGGGCGGCGAATTCTTCTCTAAGATCTACTAGCACCGCCGGGCGATTCCTCTTCAGTCAAAGTCGCTACCGGAGTCGATAGGTTCAAAGTGGTTGAGGACTCAACTCGCCAGACTTTCAAATTTAGCGGCGGTCGACAAAATCGGTTAAGTATTCTGTAAATGACGAGTAATTGCACACAGGCCGTCAAATTGCTACTTTGGAAGTGCTGGTTGCAGCGTTACGATTGCGCTAACATCATGGCATGTCTGAATTGCGACAAACCCCTCCTGTTGATGCGGTAACCTCGCCGCGTGAACGTCGTTCGCGACGTGGTTCAGGGAGCATCACACTTTCCGACGTCGCAAAAGTCGCCGGCGTTTCCGCCATCACGGCATCGCGCGCCTTAAACACGCCGGATAAAGTTTCGCCCGAGGCGCTCAAGCGCGTGCAGGATGCCGTCGAGCGAACCGGCTACGTGCCGAATATGCTGGCCGGCGGGCTCGCATCGAGCCGCAGTCGGCTGGTCGCAGCGCTAGTGCCCACCATCGCCGGACCGGTGTTTTTGGAAACGGTGCAAGCACTAACTGAGGCGCTAGCTGAGTCTGGGTATCAGTTGATGCTCGGGCAGAGCGGTTACAGCGGTGCGCGTGAAGATGCGCTGTTGGACGCCATTATTGGGCGGCGGCCCGATGGGATTGTGCTAACGGGCATCATGCATTCGCCTGAAGGAAGGCGTCGTTTGCTGGCTTCCGGCATCCCTATCGTTGAGACCTGGGATTTGACGCCAACGCCGATCGACATGCTGGTCGGCTTTTCCCACGAGAAAGTCGGCAATACAGTGGCTGAATATCTGGTCGCGCAGGGCCGCAAACGCCTGGCCATCGTTACTGCAGACGACCACCGCGCTGGATTGCGGCGCAAGGGTTTTGTGGAAACGGCGCTGCGGCTGGGGGTGGCTGAGGTGCCGGCTTGCGTGGTGCCTGCACCCACCACGCTGGGCAATGGGCGCGCGGGGCTGGCGGATTTATTGAACCGTCATCCTGATATTGATGCGGTGTTTTGCAGCTCGGATATTCTGGCGCTGGGCGTCATAACCGAGGCGCAGGCACGCGGGATTGCAGTGCCCGAGCGTTTCGCTGTATTCGGGTTTGGCGATCTGGCATTTGCCGGGGATACGCATCCGGCACTTACAACAGTGCGAATTGATGGGAACGCGATTGGGCGACAGGCGGCGCAGTTTATTGTTGAGCGGGCGGAGGGCCGGGCGGTCGAGGAGCGGGTGATTGATCTTGGATTTTCTATTGTGAAGAGGGATAGCGCTTAGGGTTGAGCGTCGCACCACTCCGGCTTCGACCCCATCCCGGCCTTCCCTGTTGCCAGGGGCAGGAGTAGTTCGTAGACTTGCGCGCAATTTGGATTGATGCCAAAGCAGACTTGACATAGCAATTTGCGCAAACTAGAATTCTTTAATGGTAGCGCTAACATAAATGCGCCGTTCTAACACCTCATCAACGTCATATTCGTAACCTCCACACCCTCGCGATCCCGCCCGGAGCCTGTAATGAAAACCACGCCGATCACCAAAGAAGACCTGCTTCGCTCCGTCATCGCTGTGCCGCCCATGGCGCGACATACCGATTTCTCGTTGAACAAAGAAGCCAATCGGGCCCTGATCACCCACCTTGAATCCGGCGGCGTGCGCTCGATCATGTACGGCGGCAACGCCAATTTTTATCACATCCCGCTTTCTGAATATGCAGCGACGCTGGATTTTCTGGCCGAAGCCGCCGGGCCGGACACGTGGATCCTGCCTTCGCTTGGCCCCGACTACGGCAAGGCCATTGATCAGGCCGCCATCATCAAGGCCAGCAAGTATCCAACGGCGATGGTGTTACCCATGACGTTTCCGTTTACTGACGAGGGCCTTGGCATCGGCATCCGGCGCATCACCGATGCGATGGGCAAACCGGCGGTCGTCTATATCAAATCCGACCCGTATCTGAAACCCGCAACGCTCAAGGCGCTGGTCGATGAAGGCCGAGTGGCAAGCGTCAAGTACGCGCCGGTCAGGGCCGATCCGGCGAAAGACGACTATCTGCGGGCGCTGTGCGATGCGGTGGATGTGCGCTATATCGTTTCCGGCATCGGCGAGCGTCCGGCCATCATTCATCTGCGCGATTTCGGTCTGACCAGCTTTACCTCGGGCTCAATTTGCGTGGCGCCAAACGGCACGATGAAAATGCTCGAGCTGTTGAAACATAAGCGCTATGAAGAAGCCGAAGCCATTCGTTCTGTTTACATGCCATTCGAAGATTGCCGTGATGGCATTTCGCCGATTCGCGTATTGCACGACGGCATCACCCTCGCGGGGATTGCCGATATGGGGCCGATGCTGCCGATGCTGACAGGCCTTACCGTAGCGGAGCGCGCACAAGTTGAACCAGTGGCGAAGGCGTTGCTGACGTTCGATCGCAATCTGGCGCTCAATAAAGCCGCATGAAAACCCGCAAAACACCGGAAACGTTACGCAGCCATCGCTGGTACGGCGTTAACGATCTGCGCTCATTCGGTCATCGCTCGCGCACGGCGCAGATGGGCTATCACCGATCCGACTATGCCGGCAAGCCGGTGATCGCGATCATCAATACCTGGAGCGACATCAATCCCTGTCACAGTCACTTTCGGCAGCGCGCTGAGGAAGTGAAGCGCGGTATCTGGCAGGCGGGTGGATTTCCGGCTGAGATGCCGGCGATTTCGCTTTCGGAACCATTCCAGAAGCCGACCACGATGCTCTATCGTAATTTGCTGGCGATGGAGACTGAGGAATTGCTGCGTAGCTATCCGATCGATGGCTGCGTGCTCATGGGCGGCTGCGACAAAACCACGCCTGCTTTGATCATGGGTGCGTTGTCGATGAACCTGCCGACGATCTTCATGCCGGCCGGCTCGATGCTGCGCGGTGATTTCAAAGGCGACTTCCTGGGCAGCGGCAGCGATACCTGGAAATACTGGGCCGAGCTGCGCGCGGGCAATATCACCGAGGAAGACTGGCAGGGTGTTGAAGAAGGAATCGCGCGCTCACCCGGCCACTGCATGACGATGGGTACCGCATCGACCATGACCAGTGCCGCTGAAGCGATGGGCCTCACGCTTTCTGGTGCTGCCTCGATTCCTGCACCCGATTCGCGCCATGCGCAAATGGCCACACTCACCGGCAAACGCATCGTCGATATGGTGTGGGAGGATTTGTGCATTCGCGACGTCGTCGACGAGCGTGCTATCAATAACGGCGTCACCGCGGTGCTGGCGCTTGGCGGCTCGACCAACGCCATCGTCCACATGATCGCGTTGGCGCGCCGTGCCGGCGTCGCGCTCGACCTCGCACGCTTCGATGCGCTCGCGCGCCGCACACCGGTGCTTGCCAATATCCGTCCATCCGGAAAATATCTGATGGAAGATTTTTACTATGCCGGTGGCCTGCGCGGCATGCTCGCCCAACTCACCGATCTGCTCGACACCAGCGTTCCTACCGTCAATGGACACACGCTTGGCGAGAACATCGCCGGTGCGGCGGTGTATCACGACGATGTGATCCGTCCACGCAGCAATCCGCTGGTTACGTCCGATGGTCTGGCGGTATTGCGCGGTAATCTTGCGCCTAACGGCGCGGTGATCAAACCGGCGGCCATGGAAGCGCAATTCCAAAAGCACTCAGGTCGTGCCGTCGTGTTTCGCGATTACAACGACATGGCTGCGCGTCTCGATGACGTTAATCTCGATGTCGACAAGGATTCAGTCCTGGTTCTGCAAAGCGCCGGCCCGCAAGGCGCACCGGGTATGCCGGAATGGGGCCAATTGCCGCTGCCCAAAAAACTGCTGGCGCAAGGCGTGCGCGACATGCTGCGCATCTCGGACGCACGCATGAGCGGCACCAGCTACGGCGCGTGCGTGCTGCACATTTCGCCCGAATCACACGTTGGCGGCCCGCTGGCGTTTGTGCAGGACGGCGATGTGATCGAACTCGACGTTCCCAATCGCACGCTGAATCTGAAAATCAGCGATGCCGAACTCGAACGCCGTCGCGCTGCGTGGGTACCACCAAAGCCACATTACACGCGTGGCTTCGGGACGCTGTATCTTAAGCACGTAACGCAAGCCGACAAAGGTTGCGACTTCGATTTTCTGGAAGATGGTGCGTCACCGGAACACGCCACGCCCGACCCTGAAATTCACTGATAAAGAAACTTTTCTGCCCGAGGAGAACACCATGAAATCTTCAAAACCATTGTTTGCGATTTTGCTTGCCGCACTTTGTACTCTCGCCGCACCCGTATTTGCACAGGACAAGTGGCCATCCAAACCGATCAAATACATCGTGCCGTTCCCACCCGGCGGCACCACTGACACGCTGGCTCGCGTGATCGCACAGAAGCTTTCCGTGAGCCTGGGACAGCAAGTGCTGGTGGACAACAAACCCGGTGCAGGTGGCAATATCGGTTCGGACTTCGTCGCCAAATCCGCGCCGGACGGCTACACGATTCTCGGCGGCACCATCAGCTCGCATTCGATCAACCCGAGCATGTACAGCAAGATGCCTTACGACGCGGTGAAGGATTTTGTGCCGATCACGCTGATCGGCACCAATGCCAACGCACTGATTGTGCATCCGAGCAACCCAGCCAAAAATTTGGCCGAGTTCATCGCACAGAGCAAAGCCAAACCGGGCACGGTGAATTTCGCCTCAGCCGGCGCGGGTACATCGCAACACTTGTCGGGCGAACTATTCAAGAACATGGCTGGCATCGACATGGTTCACGTCCCTTACAAAGGAAGTGCGCCGGCGATTCAGGACGTGATGGGCGGGCAGGTAACGATGATGTTCGACACCATGATCGTGGCTGGGCCGCAGATCAAGGCGGGCACGGTGAAAGCGCTGGGGGTGACTTCAACCAAACGCGTAAAGGGTTACGACACGATTCCGACGTTGAACGAGGCTGGTGTTTCAGGATATGAAGTGGTCTCCTGGCAAGGTATCTTCGCGCCGGCCGGTACGCCAAAAGACATCGTACAGAAGCTCAATATCGAGTTGGTGAAAATCCTGAACATGCCCGACGTGCGCGAGCGCTTTGAGGGACTGGGGCTCGATATTGTCGGCAATACGTCAGAAGAATTCGCCACGTTCCAGAAATCCGAAATCGCGAAATGGGCCAAAGTGGTCAAGGGTGCCAACATCAAGGCTGATTAATGAAAAGTAATTACATCGCTGGCGAGTGGGTCAACGGCACGCGCGCCACGCCCAACATCAATCCGTCCGATACATCTGATGTGATCGATGAATACACGCAAGCCGATGTCGCCGATGTGGGTCGCGCGGTATCCGCCGCGCGGGCCGCCTTCCCTGCGTGGTCATTGACAACACCGCAGCAGCGATTTGATGTGCTCGATGCGATCGGCTCGGAAATTCTTGCGCGCAAGGGCGAACTGGGAAATCTGCTGGCGCGCGAGGAAGGAAAAACGTTGCCGGAGGGCATCGGCGAAGCCGGTCGCGCGGGACAGATTTTCAAGTTCTTTGCCGGTGAAGCATTGCGCGTGGGTGGCGAGATCATCGGTTCGGTGCGACCAGGTGTCGGCGTTGAAGTCACGCGCGAGCCC
>JANNRY010000382.1:0-7755 GCA_031401935.1 Betaproteobacteria bacterium
GCTGGATGTCGCCGAGCCGGTCGATCAGCACACCGACCTGTCGACGCGTCTCCGCCGCTACGTTCGCGAGGTCGTCGGTGAGCGTGACGCGGTGCTGGAGTTTGCGGTGGAGATCGACGCCATTACTGTGAATGGTGTCGACATGATTCGATGGAATGACGACGGCAAGATCGTGGATTTCAAGGTGATGCTGCGTCCGCTCAAGGGTATCAATGTGATTCACCAGAAAATGGCAGCGATGCTGCAAAACATGCAGTGAAAGTGATTCAGGTAAAAGTCAAACCCGACGCACGCGTTTCCGCGCTTAATGAACAGCCCGACGGCACGTGGCTGGCGCAAATAAAGTCACCGCCGGTTGATGGTCGGGCAAATGAAGAATTGGTAGCACTCATCGCCCAACATTTCGACCAACGCAAATCGCAGGTCACGGTCAAGAGCGGCGCATCGGGGCGCATGAAGCTGGTGAAAATTGAAGATGCCTGAATTACCGCCCCTAACGGTGGCGACCTTGATCACATAAAATACGAAAACTCTAGCACTGGCGAGGCTTGTGGCATGTTTTATGCCTAAAAACCGCGTCAGTGCTAGAGTTTAGCTATTTTCAGGGGCGGACTCAATCCTTCAAACCAAGTGTCCGATGCGTCAACGCGGGCAGGCTCTTGCGAATAGTCTGCTGATAGTGCGGATTTACCCCGGCGACCACCACACCTGAACCACGCGGCAATCGATCCAACACCACGCCCCAGGGATCCACAATCATTGAGTCACCATGCGTCTCGCGGCCATTGACGTGGAAGCCGCCTTGCGCGGGCGCGATCACGTAGGCAAGGCTTTCGATCGCACGCGCGCGGATGAGCGTCTCCCAGTGCGCCTTGCCAGTGGTGGCAGTGAACGCGGATGGAATGACGATGATGTCCACGTCGCCCATCGCCCGATAGAGTTCGGGAAAGCGCAGGTCGTAGCAAATCGAGAGGCCGATGCGGCCATACGGGGAATCGATGACAACAACTTTATCGCCCGGCTCGATGGTGCGTTCTTCGGAATAATTTTCCGCCCCGAGCGCAAAATTGAACAGATGAATCTTGTCATAGCGCGCGACCTGCTTGCCTTCCTTGTCGTAAACAAGGCATGTGTTGCGCACTTTGTTGGGTACGTTTGATTCCATCGGAATCGAGCCGCCGATCAGCCAGATGCGGTGCTTGGCCGCGATCTCAGACATCCAGCGCTGAATGGGGCCGTCACCGGGTTGTTCACGCACGGCAACTTTATCGGTATCGCGCATGCCCATGATCGCGAAATATTCCGGCAACGCGATGATGCGTGCACCGGTACTGGCCGCCATGTCGATCAAGCGCCCAGCTTCATCAAGATTGGCCTTTACGTTCGGCCCGCTCGCCATCTGGATGGCCGCAACCCGAAAAAAAGTCTGCGTCGACCCTGCCGCTTTGAGCAAGGCGTCAGGAATCTGACCGGAAGTCTTGGTAATGATCATGGCGTTTTTTGAGGGGACGTTGCTGGCGTCGCGGGCTTTGGCGCTGCTGCAGGAATCGCAACGCCGTTGCCGGTTTTGGTTGGCGACACTTCATTTTTGATGCGATCCACCTGTGGATTATCCCATGAACCTGTTACCGCGTAGTCGTACGAAAGTGCGCCTTGCAACACTTTTTGCGCCAGCAGCACCCCCAGTCCGCCCACTGGCCCCAGCACAACGCCAGCACCGATGGCAACACCTTCGCCAAGAGATGGCACAACAGTCATTTTCAAATTGGTTTGTTCAGAGGACAGCGAAACGTCGCCGGACATCTTCACGTTTGCCGCCGTGCCGACGATTTCGAAATTGTCTGTAAACATGATGCCGTTGTTGATCTTGATGTTGCCATCGATACGCTCGAAAGCGAAGCCTTCCGAAAACACATCACGAAAATCGAATGTGAAGCGACGCGGGATCGACTGCAGACTAATTAGCGCCAGCAATTTGCCAGCCCCAACCGGAATCTGCGCAAACTGACCGTTGCGTGCCTCAACCTTGAATTCACCCGACAGCGTCGCGGTTTGAAATTGATACACATGGCCCGGCCACGACAGCTTGCCTTCGAGCTTGCCGGTACCACGCTTTAATTGGTCGCCAAATCCGAATTGCGAAAACAGCGCATTTAAATTCGACGATTCCACTTTCATGTTCATCGTTGTAAGCGATTTTCCGGGTGGGCTCTTCGGGTCCCCGTAACGTTGCCAGAGTCCATCCATTTCAAGTTTTGCGTGGCCAATCGAAATGACCAACTGATCGATACGCCAGTTATCACCCAACGGGGTGGCGCGCAATTCAAGCTTGCCAAGTTGGCGATCTTTCAGTGTGAATTTTTCGGCGACGATATCGAGCGCCGGGAAATCGGCTTCACGCACCTTGTCATTAATCGTTGCCGCTACTCCGCCCCCTTTGACTTGGGGAACTTCATCGGCCAGCACCAATTTTTGCAGTCTGGCACGAACCGCTCCACGGTCGCTGAACGCGGCGGCTCGCCACGAAATATCGCCGACCACATCATCGCTATCCACAGTCAGGCGCCAATCTTCACCGCCGTGGCGGCCTTTGAGCGTCATTGCCTCGAAAGGTCGACCGTAGGCAACGAGGCCGCCTAATTTGAAGTCGAACCCTGCAATATCGAGGCCATTGCCGCCACCCGATGTTGCAGTCTGCGGCGTTCCCACTGCTGGTGGCGGATAAAACGTGTCGAGCGCCAGCCTCCAAGCGTCGAAGTCGAGCAACGGCATCGCACCAGAAAACCACAATCCCTCAGGCAGCGGTGCATCACCCACCGGAACACCAACGCTCGCAACGCCACCGCGAAAGCCAAGCACGCCGCCATTGGCATTGAATCGTCTCTGAAAGCGCGCATCGATGCGCGATGTCGACAGATCGCTTGAGACAGTTGTCGCACTTGCCGAGCCCGCCACCGCATTTCCTGCCAGCGTGAGATTGATTCTTTCGCTCGGCTGCCCGGTATTGGCAAACATCAACCGCATCTTGCGTGGCTCGTCGCCCCGCTTCGTCAAAGGCGCAGGCAGGGTTGAAGTGACACCGAGCAGATTGGTGTCGATCACGATCTCGGCACCGCCCTCCCGCGCAGTGATGCGACCGTTGAGATCTGTCGTGCCTGATACTTGTTGCGGCAACGGAAACGGCAATATGTCGCCCAGTTGCGCGACGTTCGCACGTGCGGTGAATTCAGTCACCACGCCACCACCAGCATCGTTCGATATGGCAACCGTCAGCGGATTGCCATAGGCTGACCCGACAATGCCGACACTCTTCACAGCGCTCTCACTGAACGCCAAAACACCATCAAGACCCGTGATCAGCGGCCCGATCACTGGCTTGGCCTGCCCCCGCCGCAGCGTATATTTGCCATTTATTTTTGTGACAGGCTTTGGCGCGCCACCGATAGCAGACGCGCCCGAGGTGCCTGACGTACCAATTGGAATACTCATCGACAGCTCAAGCAGGCCGGGACCTTCAATGCCAACGACTTTTGTGAACGCGCCCACGCCATCGATCATCGGACTCTCGCGCAGATAACGTGCAACATCTTCGCCACGCGCGTCGGCCTGGCCTTTGATCGAAAGCATGTATGGATGTGCCGCGAAGTCATCGACAGCAATCGTGGTCGCTTTCACTTTCGCATTGAAAAATTGCCCCTTCTCAATTTTTGACGTGAAGCCGGTGTTTACAAACACCAGTTCACCGCTGACATTTTCAGCCACGGGCCAGCCTTCGGCATAGCGAAAGTCAATATCTTTGACGTTCGCGGCCAGGCGAAAATTGCCGCCTTTTCCATTGTGATATGGGAACTCGAAAATTTCCCCTTGCAATGAAAACTCCGCCGACACGATCTCACCGTCGCGGACCGCCCATTCAAGGTATTCACGCGTTTGCGACGCTGCGTTGGGCAAATAGTTGGCCACTGCGACCGCTCTTGCACGGCTGAGCTTACCTTTGATGTCGAGCGAGCCTGGGCCCTTCTCGTCCTTTGCTCGCGCGCCATCGGCGCGATGGCGTAAGTAGCTTCCGCTGAATTCGCCCGCCAGATCAGGATTTGCAAAGGCGACCCGACCGAGATCAACCATGACGTTCTCGGCGGTTATTTTCCAGCCGCCGTCGCTATCGAAAGAATCAAATTTCAACGGTGCGCGCATCAGCGCAGGCACGTCCAGTTGCAGATTTTTAGACGCAACAGTGAATTTCCCGCCTTTCTCGTCGCCCTCCACAGTACCGGTAAACCCGGAAATGCCGGGTGTGGCACCGTCGGCATTGGTTGCGAACTCGGTCATCGCGCCTTTGACACGGTAGGTTGCGATTTTGTCCAGATAGCCAGTCCAGCCGAAACTCGATTTCGTGACCAAGCCCCGTGGACTGAAACGCGCGGCAACCGCACGAATGTCTTTGCCCACCGGAAAATATTCAAGCAGCGCTGCGATCACCTTGAGATCAATACCGCTACCGGTGATTTCACCCTTCGCGGTCGCCGCCTCAGCTTGATGTTGCAACGTCAACGAAAAATCGGCTGGCGGCAGCGTTACGCCCTCACGGGTGCGGAACTCAAGCGCTTTGCTACCGACCGTGAAACCACCCTGCTGCGCTTTGTACTCGATGCGTCCGGCAAGCCGCGCGATATTGAGAGCGGCCACCTCTGGCGACAATTGAGCTTTGGTGTTGACCAAGCTCACATCTGCCGTGATGGCACGAATGGGTTCGAACGCGGCCATTGGCGTAGCGACCGAGGTGGCCCCCGTAGCAGCGACAGGAAGTGGCAAGGTGTTGTCGATGTCAATCCACGCACGAACATTGCCAAGGCCCGCCTGTAACGCATCTGAAACCGGCAAATGCGCGCGCAGTTCGGCAAAATTGACATCCGTCGCAGCGACGTAAACGCTGCCCGATGCTGTCCAGCGGCCATCATTTTTTTGGGTGCGCAGATTGCCGCGCATCTCGGTCTGGCGAGCGAGCGCTGCTGGTGGTGTGGCGGTAAATCCGAACACATGGCCGCTCAACCCCTTCTCGATTTTCACGCCGAGATCGGTGAATTGCAGCGTTTTTCCCGGCACCAGTTCGTCCGCCCAAGTCAGCGTCGCACGCTGAATTTCGGCACCCGATTGTTCCAGCAACCATTCAACCATGCGCCCACTGTCCTGCTCTTCTTTTGGCGCATTGAGTGCGCGGCCGGCGAAATAGAGCAGGCCGTCCTTGCGTCGTGATAACGCCAACTCGGGGCCGATAAGACTCACGTCAACAAAGCGGATCTGCCCAACCAGCAGTGACCACCATGAGAGTGACGCCGTCAGGCGGGGAAGTCTTAGCGCTTCGGCACCGGCAACGCGGTCAGCCGCCGTGCTGTCGGCGATCTCGCGGAACACCACATTCTCAAGCTCAACGTAAGGCCGAAACCCGGACCAGCCGCCACGAATGGCCGCCGCCGAAACATCCATGCCGCTGGCAGCCGCGACACGACTGATAATGTCGCCTTGATAGCCTTCCACATTTGGCAACACGACGTACTTCAGCGCGAGCACGACAGTGGCCAGCAGCACCGACGCGAAAATGGCTACCCAGAACAATGTTCGTGAACCAACGCGTCCGAGATGAAATAGTGTTTTTTTAATTTTGTGTTCCAGTTGACAGGCAACTTATTGGCACCGTGTTATTTTAACGGTGACTTCCCCCAAAATGACGACACAGCCAAGAACGACGCCACATTTTGTTTGAAACTTCCCCTTTTGACGCTCAGCTCACACGCGCAACTCGCGCATCGCGCTACGTCGAGCGCATGTTGCACGCCCACCCCATGCTTGTCGCTTGGCTAAAACAGAATGCCGAAAAGCCAGTATCGACAGACACGATGCAGGCTTTGTTACTGACGGACAGCGCCGATGAAGCCGAGTTCCATGCGAGCCTGCGCAACCTGCGTCGCCACGTCATGCTGCACAACATTTTCAGAGACATCAACGGACTGGCCACGCTCGACGAAGTCCTCAGCACGGTCTCTACACTTGCCGATGTCACGGTTCACGTAGCGCAGCAATTTCACACACGCGCAATGGTTTCCCGATTCGGTGTCGCCGCCGAACTGGCTGGCACCGATCAGGCGGGGTTACTGATCGTCGGGATGGGCAAGCTGGGCGGGATGGAATTGAATGTTTCCTCTGATATTGACCTCATTTTTATTCACGCCGATGACGGTGAGGCAACAGGGAATCGGTCGTGGCATGAATTTCACGCCGAGCTTGGCAAACGCATCATTCGCGCACTCGACCACGTCGATGAAAACGGATTTGTGTTCAGGGTCGATATGCGGTTACGGCCATTCGGCGCCAGCGGCCCGCTGGTCAGTAGCCTCGCTACGCTGGAAAATTATTTCGTCACGCAGGCGCGCCCGTGGGAGCGCTATGCCTGGCTGAAGGCGCGCGCGATCACCGGCGCGCCCGCCACCGTTGCCGCGCTAGATGGGCTGATCAAACCGTTCGTCTACCGGCGTTATCACGACTACGCCGCCATCGAGGAAATGCGCGACCTGCATGCGCAGATTCGCGCCGATGCCACTAAACGCAATCGACTCGACGATATCAAAGTTGGGGTGGGCGGCATTCGCGAAATCGAATTCATCGCGCAGCTATTTCAATTGATCCGTGGTGGCCGCGAACCGGCCCTGCAAACACGATCAACACGCGCTGCGCTCTCGCAATTGGCGGCATTAGGCATCGTCACGCGTGCGCGTGTGGAAGCGCTGCAAGCGGCATATGCGTTCCTGCGCAACCTTGAGCATCGACTGCAATATCTCGATGACCAGCAAACCCAATTGCTGCCATCCAATGATGAAGACCGTGAACGTATCGCCGAAGCCATGAATCTTGCCGACTGGCCCGCGCTTCTTTATGTGCTGAACCGGCATCGCCAGCAAGTGACGACCGAATTTGAAGCGCTGTTCGCCAGCGGTGCCGAGAAGGACATGAATACCGACCCGATCGGAAAAGTGGAAGGCGTGGCTGAGCTGTGCCGCCGCATCGCTGAAACGGCTGGCGTGGCTGCCGAGGTGGTCGGGGAAGTCGAAAAGCGTGCGAACACCTGGCTCAATTCACCGCGCACGGTGACGCTCTCAAACAAATCCTGTGCGCGTATCAAAGCGCTGATCCCGCAGGCGTTGCACGCGGCCCTGCACTACGACACGACCCAGAAAACATTTTTCCGCTTGTTCGATTTGATCGAGGCTATCGACAAACGCGAGACCTACCTTGCATTGCTGACCGAGTACCCGCACGTGCTTGAGCGGATCGCGCGCCTTGCGGCAAAAAGTGTCTGGGCGGCGGACTTCCTGCGTAAGCACCCGATTCTGCTCGATGAGTTAATCGCCGCGCATGCCGCACCAGTGGGCGGCAGCGGTATCGATTGGCCGACTGAGCAGGCGCAATTGCAGGCGGCGTGCGATCACGCGGGCACCGATGCAGAGCGACAATACGAAATTCTGCGCCACACCAAACAGGTCATCACACTGAAGCTCAACGTCGCTGACATCGAAGGCCGCTTGGGCGTGATGGCGCTCTCGGATGAACTTTCACGTTTGGCTGATATGTTGCTGGACACGGCACTGGTGCTTGCCTGGCGCGCAGTATCGGCTGACAAAGCAACACTGTCAGGATGGGTGCCGCCGAAGGGCTTTGCGGTGATCGGCTACGGCAAGCTGGGCAGCAAAGAGCTGGGCTATG
>JANNRY010000383.1:0-7598 GCA_031401935.1 Betaproteobacteria bacterium
TGTTGCTCGACCCGCCGAAGTGATGTGTTGTTACACCTTCACTTGACCTCTTCGGCCACGCTCGCTGCGCGTTCGACTGTGGCTGCCTGAACCGGCACAAAAATCCACAGCAGAATGTAGACAAGCACACCCATCCCGTGCAACAACGCGGTGAGCAGGAACAGGATGCGCCACGTCCATGCTGGCACGCTGGTCAGCGTCGCCAGACCGCCGCAGATGCCACCGATCCATTTGTCGGTCGTCGATAGCCTGAATTGATTTAAAACTGAATTCGATTGTGCTGGCTCATTTGTCGTTTGCGACGCTGTTCCGTCGAGCACGCGTTTCTTGGCGAGAACAAATTCGTCCTCAGTCAACACGCCCTGTTCGCGCAGCGTTTGCAATTTTTGCAGTTGGTCAACCAAATCCATTGGTGTCTCCTTGTCGGTTTTCGCTGCTTGTTTGCAGCCAGTGAAGACAGGATAACCCTAACTCTGAACAGGGTGTAGGGTCGAGCGACAGAATGCAGAACGCGACAGATGAAACGAATCCAGCGCCAGTGAGACTCAACTGCCTCCCATGCAACTTCAGGCGGCCTCCCACTTACGATTGCCATCAATCACAAATTGCGCCGTCACACGATTCGTCTTATCCTTACGCCATACGCGAGCCATTGAACTAACCAATAAAAGCCGCACCAGATGCCGCTTTAGCTGCATTGACCTCCACGCACAGGGGATAGTATTTGAATCAAAACACAAAACCGCCGGTTCGCCCGCCGACGCGAAATCAGACCAGCGTCTTCGGCACGCCGTGGCCGCTCGAGCCGTCGCTGCTGCGTGTCCGGTTACGATATGTTGCGGCACGGTTTCTGCAAGTTCCTGAGCCGCGCGTATCGCTGCGGAATACCGACGACATGCTCCGCTGGGCGCAGCAAATGCAAGACGATGGCATGCCGCGTTCCGCCACGGAACTGATGCGACTCGCCATAGAGGAAGACCCCTCGCAACGCCCGCTTTGGCAGTTCTTGCTGGCGCGTGCTGTCGAGGACGATAACGCCACCGAGTTTTCCGAGCTTGCTCAAGCGTTCGCGCTACAGTTTCCAAATGATGCGTCGATGACTGAAATCGATGCGATGGGACAAAAAATGTTGGGCGGTCACGGCGTCACATCGACTACTAGCGGCGAATTAACACCGTCCACATGGCGCTCTTCTGCGTTTTTTCAGCGCGATGATGGTGGTCAGCGCGCAATGCACGATTCGCTGTTGCAGGCGATTAAATGAATTCGCCCGTCAAACCGGTCGCGGGCGTGCCGAGCGCCGTTACGCACGACGAAATCACGACCAAACACCGAACACTTGAAAAAAATATTGGCGGGTATAAATCCAGCGATGCGACCAACGCATTGACGCAGGCCCTGCGATTTTTCGAGGACAACACCCGCCTTGAACGTGAGCAACTACTGCAAACCAACCACATCAGGACAAAAGTCGAGCAGGCCACGTGCGCATGGCTATCGACTCGCTACGACCATTTATTGCGTCTGGCACGTGAAATTGTTCTGCGCAGCTTTTCGGCTGCAAACCCGGAAACCGGCGACACCGTGGCACGAGCGCCGATCTGCGCGTTGGCCATATTGCTTTCCGGGCATGCGATCAAGTGGCGCAAATTTTCAGGCAGCCGCCCGGACGCGACCACGCGCGAATGGCTGCATCAGATGTTTCGCACCGCTTGCGCGTTTGGGGTTGACTCAAATGTACTGAACGTACGTATCGAGGAGCGGCAGTTCGATGCGACCGTCGAGACCCTCTACGTGCGTGCATTGCTGCTGGATCGATTTTCCAGCGGTAATTTGCCGCCCACACGGCTTGAGTTGCTCGATAACTGGCTGGTCGCCTGGATGGGTTCGCTATGGCTCACTAGAGAGCCGGTTCCCGGCGAGCCCACGCTGGGCGTCAACACCACTGATCCATTGCGTGGACTCACGCCGCATGTGGTCGGTGATAACGCACATCTGTTCCTGAGCCTGCGGCCCATGCAGCGCCAATTGGATCGCTCGATCAGGCAATTCCATCAAGGCGTAATTTTCCCCGGCTGGGGTATCGGACAGGCCGCGCGCATGGAAGAGCATGTCGCGGTGATCGATTTTCTCGAACGCGAATTCACGCTAATCGAAACCGCACGCACCCACCGCAACAAGCGGCTCGTGATCAGCACCAATTCGAATGTCGGTGTGTTTTTCGGTTTTGACGAAATCTGCAAAATGGCATTCAGTGCTGAAAAACTTCACACGCTTAGCGGCGGCGGCGCTGACATCGGCATTCGCAACTCCATTCATCTGGCCGATATCAGCGAAGGCGGGCTTGGACTTGACATGATGGATGAAGATGCCCGCCACGTAAATGTGGACGATCTCATTGCGGTGCGGATCGAAAAGGGTCGTCCATGCGTGTTGGGCGTGGTGGTGCGCAAATCAAATCTTCGACGACCGGATACGACACTCATCGGCGTCAAGGTACTCTCCAAGCAACCTGTTTATCGGGGTATGGAGCGCGTCGATGAAGCCAACACCTGGCAGCCCACAGAAGGCATGCTGATTCCCGGCTCAGCTGCGGACGGCTTCGCGGATTCGGTCGTCGTCAGTGAAAAAACCTACGTGGCAAATTCTTTGCTAGCGGTCACGCTTGGCAGCCGCACCTTTGAGTTGCGCTTGAGACGCGTGCGCCAGCAGGGCGCAGGCTGGCGGATGGCGGCATTTGATGCGGCACTTGCGCCGTAGCTTTTAGGTTTTTTAGTTCCCACTAGCACTGGTGCGGCTTCCCGAGCATTTTGTGCCTGCGATGCCCGTCAAATGGCGATCCGCATAAATTACGCCGATCAAGCAGGCAAGTTAGCGTCAGGCATGATGGGTAATGCGGTTCCCGCCTGCCATCGGCACTTTTCCATTTCATCAAGCAACGCCGACAACACTTTTCGCGAGGCCGACTGATGAATCGGCAGCACCAACACATCGCCTGGCTGCGCCCATCTTAATAATTGGCGCGCGGCATCGACTTCATCAGTTTCGGTCTGGATGTTTTCAGGTGGATAACCAGCGGCAAGCAAACTATTTTTCAAGAGCGCGGGTACTTCGCCTAATGCTCGACCGCGCAGCATGCCAGCGATCTCTTTGATGACAATGAAGTCTGGCTTTGCAACAGCCGCAACTTGTGCGAGCTCAGCGATGGCTTGATCGCTACGGTTGCCTGCTTGTCCCAACAAGAAGCCTATCCGTCCTTGAAAGTATCCTTTGGCTATACGATCCAGCGCAATGAATCCACTAACCAACAAAAGTCCCGCGAGACCCGCAGGATTGTGTGCGTAATCGATCAACACCGTCACGTTCCCGATTGACCAGCGATCAAGCCGACCCGGATTATCGAAACGCGTACTGCCAAAGCGTTTGAGCTCGGCAGCAATGACTGCCGGAGATACGCCCAGCGCAGATGCGGCCAGCGCTGCTGCTGCCATATTGGTAATGTTGTACATGGCAGCACCATTTAACGTCAACGGCATTTCGCGAAGCGTGCCAAGCAACATACGAACACCACGATGGGTAAGCCACAATTGCTCATCTACAAGTCCGCATGTCGAGCAGCCCTCTAACCGCACCGCCACCAGCGCAGGGTGTGCGTCATCAAAGGCGAACAAGGCAACTTTACAAATCTGCTTTGCCGCACGCGCCAACAGCGTTGGATCGTCGGCGTTCAGCACCAATGTGCCCGCACTGCCAAGTGCTCTGGCGACGACCAATTTAACGTCAGCAAGATCATCGAGGCTGTCGATACCATATTCACCGAAATGGTCTGCACTGATGTTGGTGACGATGGCGACTTCGGCTTTTTCAATGGCGAGGCCACGCCGCAAAATCCCGCCACGCGCTGTCTCAAGTATCGCCGCTTCAACCCGCAAATCGCGCAACACCAGCCTGGCACCAGCCGGCCCGGAAAAATCACCGTCGCCTGCGGCTTCACCGCCAATCACGACACCTTCGGTACTCGAATAGCCGACGTGGCCTCGAAATTTTTCATCGCTGGCAGCGAGCAATGCCGCAAGCAGCCGCACCGTTGTCGTTTTGCCATTGGAGCCAGTGACCAGTACCGTGGGAATATCGCGCAATGATTCCCACGGAACATCGCTAACACCGGGCAGCGCTGTCAGCAGCCATGTGCTGCTCCCGGCACCCGCACCAAGCGAAACCTCGTGGTCGTCTACAAAAATCGAAATGCCTTGCTTGCGCGAGGCTGATCGCAATGCAACCAGAGCTGGATTTCTCTCAGCCAAAGCACGAGCGCTGAATACTTCAGCCACAGCGAAAAGTTCTTTCCCCAGTGGATGTAGCTGATCAAAAGGCGGATCAATGACACGATTAAAGTCAGGCGCAAATAATCCGCTCGCCTGCTCCCAAGCCCACTCGTTGACTTCGGTCGCCGTGAAGAGTGTGTCCACCGGTGCCTCAAAAGCCAGCAACGTGCCACTGGCATGCGACGTTACGATGGGCGCTGCAGTACCCCAGCCGATTGCATGGCGCATTGCCAACACAGCCTCGCGCCAGCGATTGTGTGCGGCAACATCCTGCGCTGACGGCCCACGTGTTTCGAGCACCACACCACTACCAGCAAAGAATCGGTTGTGCCCCGTGAGGCGCCGCGAATCAGCAAAGCACGGGTTGGGTTCAGGCGGCTCAGCCGCGGCGACTGGCACGAGTGGCGTATTCAGTCGTCGCTTTCTTTAACGAAACGTAGGCCGCGCTCATCGCGAACGAATCCTGCCGCTTCCAGCGCGGCATCACCGGCACGATTAAGATCGTCCTGCTCTTCCTGCGTTGTGTCGTTTTTTCTGGTGCCGCGCTTACTCATATTGGCTGCAGGCATATCGCCAGTCGGCAATGGCGCTGCACTTGATCCCGCCGGACGAAACTTGGTGACTTGTTTCCATGATCGCGCCAACGCATCAGCAAATATCAACAACAGATCGCCCTGTTTGCCCAGCTTCAATGCCGCGTCGATGGCTTCTTGTTCGTCAGGAATAATACTTATGGCACCTTCAGCCACGCCGCGTGACCGTAACACTTTGGCAATCATTCCCGGCACTTCATCGCCGTCGCGACCGCGCAGCGAATCATCACGGCGGCAGATGTAGTGGTCAAAGCGACCGGCAACCACTTCAGCGATGGCGACAATATCTTCATCGCGACGATCACCGGGTGCCGAGATAACGATGATGCGCCTTCCTTGCACATCCAGCCGTTCGGCGAGGTCTGCCATCACGCCGATGGCGTGGGCGTTGTGCCCGTAATCAAAGATCACCTTGAATGGATGCTCATCGAACACATTCATCCGGCCCGGTGCTTGATAGAAGGTCGTGTCGAAAGTGCGCAATGCCTGACGGATCGCATCGAGCTTGATGCCAAGTGAAAACGCCATCGCCGCCGCGAACATCGCGTTTTGCACGTTGTGCATGGCGCGGCCTTCGAGCGTGGCGGGAATCAGATGGGTCCACATCAACGGGATATGACCGCCCTTGTCGTAGATGGTGATCATCTGCCCATTCACGCCAGCTTCCAGCGCACAGGCGCGTCCACCCGCGCGGATGTGTTCGCGCACCACCGCGTGCTGCGGATTGAGCGTGACGTAGCAAATACTCTTGGCCTCGGTATCGCCTGACATCTTGATGACGTTCACGTCGTCGGCATTCAGCACCGCACAGTCTTTCGCGACTTCGACGACGATGCGTTTTACTTCGGCCAGTTGTTCGAGCGTATCAATGCCTTTCATGCCGAGATGATCTGCCTGCACATTGAGCACCGCACCTACATTGATAAACGGCACACCCATGCCAGCCCGCAACAAGCCACCACGGGCGATTTCGAGAATCGCAATATCAATCTGCGTATCCGCCAACACCATGCGAGTGGCGACAGGCCCCGTCATATCGCCTTCGACAGTGCGCTGGCTGTCGATGTAGACGCCGTCGGTGGTGGTCAGGCCCGGCGTATAGCCGGCCATTTTGGTGATGTGGGCAAGCATCCGCGAGGTGGTGGTTTTGCCGTTGGTGCCGGTAATGCCCGCAATCGGCACGCGCGAAGGCGTGCCGGTCGGAAACAGCATGTCGATTACCGGACCTGCCACATCGCGCGGCAAACCCTCGGAAGGTGCCACATGCATACGAAATCCAGGGGCGGCGTTGACTTCACAAATGCCACCGCCAATCTGTTTATAGCTCTCGGTGATGTCCGGACTCAAAAAATCAACGCCGCCGACATCGAGACCGATGGCAGTCACCGCGCGCACGGCCATATCCCGATTATCCGGGTGAATCACGTCGGTCACGTCAGTTGCCGTGCCGCCGGTGGAAAGATTCGCCGTGGAGCGGAGCATCACCACCTGCCCACTCGCGGGAATCGAATCCGGCGTCATGTCCACACGTGCCAGCATCATGTCGGCCTGCTCGTCGAGCACAATGCGTGTCATGACTTTTTCATGGCCGACGCCACGGCGCGGGTCTTTGTTCACGATGTCAACCAGTTGCCGAATGGTCGACGTTCCATCGCCAGTTACGTGGCCCGGCGTGCGGCGGGTGGCGGCGATCAGTTCACCATTCACCACCAGCAGGCGATGGTCGTCGCCGGTGAGATAGGTTTCAACAATCACCGACGAAGAGTGCTCCTGCGCAGCAGCAAAGCCATTGCGGACTTCTTCCTCTGTAGTCAAGTGAATCGAAATGCCGCGGCCGTGATTGCCGTTGTAAGGTTTGGTGACGACTGGATAACCGAGGCGTTTGGCGGCGGACACGGCGCGATCAGCCGAGCGCACTAATTCCTGATGCGGCACCGGCAACCCGCGCGCAGCAAGAATCTTGTTGGTCTCTTCCTTGTCACCGGCCAGTTCAACGGCGATATAACTGGTGCGACCGGTGACAGTCGCCTGAATGCGTTGCTGCCATTTGCCATAGCCCAACTGAATCAACGATTGATCATTCATGCGCAGCCACGGAATACCGCGCTCTTCTGCTGCGCGCACCAACGATGCCGTCGAAGGCCCGAGCGCCCGACGCTGCGAATAACGGATGTATTCGTCGCGGGCAGTGGGCCACGCCCAACCTTCGGGCACGACATTTTTGGGACGGAGGTTTTCTGGCAGCAATGAGCAAAGCAGCTTCAGCGCCAGTTCTCCGGCCTCGATACCTTCGTCCTTCTGCGCGTATTCGTAAATCACGCTATACACACCGGGCCGATCGGTACTACGGGTTTTGCCAAAGCTGACATCCTCACCCGCAACATTCTGCAGCTCGATAGCCACATGTTCGAACACATGCCCAAGCCACGTGCCCTCGCCTTCAAGCATGCGGCGGATCAGGCCGCCGGGTTCGCGATACGAACAGCCGTGTTCCTGCAAACTGGGCAATGCCGCGATCAGTTCCATGACATAGGCCGTACCTAGCTTGCCCGTCGGCCACTCTTCCAGCGCGCCCAAATCAAGTTCGAGCCGGATTACCGGAAAATGCGCGTACAGCGATGGTCCCACGTACACCGAACGATCAAGAATGCGCATGTGTCCTCCTCATTTCTTTACACGA
>JANNRY010000384.1:0-2639 GCA_031401935.1 Betaproteobacteria bacterium
CCTTTCAGAGGCATTGTTCGCAAGGAGGCGCGCCCACGCTCGTCCCTGACCCTTTGGGAATTATCAGTTTCCAATGTTATGCGGGCAAACGATTCTCAGCGCGGCGATTTTCATACGCCTTCAAATGCGTATACGTCACCGACAGCATCGTATCGTCAACACCCAACTCACGTGCTTTGGCGAGCATGAAACCGACGACGTGATCGGCTTCCACCGGTCCACCGCTTTCCAGGTCACGCAACATCGAGGCCGTGAGCGGCGAGCCTGTGGAATTCATGACTTTCTCATAGCGCTCAAGGATCGCAGGACGTGGCGGAAAGCCGCTTTTGGTGGCGACGGCAACGCAGGAATCGAGGTGGCGTTTCATCAGCGCGGGTCCATCCGCTGTGGCGAGGATTTCGCCGACGGACGCACGCATCAGGCAGGTCATCCCCGCCAGCGTGGACAGGAACGCGACTTTCTCCCACATGTCCAACATGGTGTTATCGGAAACCCTCCAGTCAACAATGGTCTTCGAAAAGGCCGCGCCGAGTGCGTCGGCTGTCGCCTGCTGTGAAGGCTCGCGTGCGCCCCAATTGATGGCGTGCGCATCGAACATCGATTTCACCACGCCGTCGCGGGTGAGGGTGGCTGCGATCTGGCAGGTACCGCCCATCACGCGTGCCTTGCCGAATGCTGCGTCGAGGGTTTCGATATGCGAGATGCCGTTGAGCAACGGGACGACGCAAGTGGTGGCGTGCATCGCGGGACGGATGGCGGCGATGCTTGATTCGAGGTCATAGGCTTTGCAGGAAAGGATTACAACGTCGTACTCCGCCTGAACATTGGCCGCAAGTACGGTCTTCACATGCAACGTGACGTTGCCCTGAGGGCTTTCGATCTGCAGGCCGTCTTGCGCGATCTGCTGCGCGCGCTTTTCACGCACAAGAAACGTCACATCCGCGCCGCCTTCGTGCAGTCGTCCACCAAAATAGCCACCAGTTCCACCTGCACCGAGTATGAGAATTTTCATCCGTTTTTGCCTGTCGTTGGCAATACTGGTTGTGTGTGGGTTCTTTCCTGCAGGAAACGCTCAGCGGCCTCAAGTACGCGATCACGATTGAACAAAATATCTTCTTTCGCAAGTTTGATTTCCACATCGGGTGTTACCCCTTCGCCTTCGATGCGCTTGCCCTTCGGGGTGATGAAGCCCAATTCGCTGTACGCAAGCTGCCCCCCACCGGCTAAGTCGGCGTAACCGAGATAGCCTAACAAACATCCGCAACTGCGCTGGCCGACGACGGTAGCGCGGCCTAGATCCTGCAGGGTGCTGGCAAAAATTTCCGACGCGGAGGCGCTACCCTCGTTGGTGAGGATGACCAGTGGTTTGATATAGGCAGACAGCGGATTGCCCACGTGTTCGGTCTGCATTTTCATGGTCGTGATGAAAGCGATCGTCACCGGCTTGCCGGTGCGGGTCAGCAGGCGCGCACCTTTCTGCCGCTCGCTCAGGAATTTGGTCGCCAGCGCGTTGGCCATGCCCAACGATCCGCCGCCGTTGTTGCGCAGATCGACAATCATGCCGGGGCCGTCTTTCATTTTGGTGATCGCCTGCAGGATGTCGCTTTGCATGCCGCCGACGAAATTTGAAAAGCGGATATAGCCGAATCCCGATGGCAGCACGCGTTGCGTAAATTCCGATGGTGTGCGGAATTTTCGGCGCTTCATGGTCGCGGCGATCTCGGTGCCATCTGTGCGCACGAAAGTCATGCTGATGGCGGTCTCCGGGTCACCGGCCACAATTTTGCGCAAGGCACCACGCGCACGCGCCCACGGCGTGGAGGAATCACGCACCTCCGTCTTCAGTCGTTGATATAGCGCCATCGCGGGTTCGCCGTCGATGGTCTTGATGGTCATGCCTGGCCGCACGCCCGCCCACCAGGGATCAGATTCCGGGTGTGCGCTGCTGACGACCAGCGCGTCACCCATTTCCAGAAAGCCCAATCCCAGCGAATGTGCTTCCATGTCGCGCTGCTGCGCAACCTGCTTGGGCCCGTGCACGCGGGTGTGCGAATCCCGGAGTTCGCCGGTCATTTTGTCGAGCAATTCCCAGTACCGGTCGTCGTCGACCGCAGCGAAAATCAGCGGCTCGTATTTGGCGCGTACCGCCCGCCAATCCACGCCATTGAGTTTCGCGTCGTAATATTTGTCGTTGACTGTGCCCCACACGTTCTCGAACGTATCGCGCTTCCAGTTACCCGCATTCATTTCAGGCACCGGCATCGTAGATTGGGTGCCGGGCGCCTTGACCCTGCCAACAATATTGTGCGGATCGAGTACCGCGCAGCCGTTTAGTGCCGCCACCAGCAGCAGGAGCAGGGAAATTCGCATGACGTTTTGTGTCGAGAGAGAGTGTGGCAAGAACCGATAGTTTATCGCGCCCTCCACACGCGCCACCAAGTTCGCATACCAACACAGTGCGGATGAAACGGACGTGGATTGCGTCTGATTTTCCTCCCCCTTTGGAAAAGGGGGATCGAGGGGGATTGAAAATCGTCGCATACCCGGATATCGCGCGGTTTTTAGCTGCTGCCAATCCCTCCCACCTTGCAGGCCGCGTGTTCCGCTGCATCGGAACACCGTTTCGTGGGCGAGCGGCA
>JANNRY010000385.1:0-21552 GCA_031401935.1 Betaproteobacteria bacterium
GCATTGACGCTCAACATTGTTGTTGCCGGTTACACCACGTGGCGATTCCGCGGAGCGCGTTTTTTTGACGCAAAAGTGGTCGCGCCGTTCTTGATAGGGTCAATTCCTTTCGCTTTCATCGGCGGCGGCATCAAGTTGCCGTCACACATCTACCAGGTACTTGTCGGTGTCGTGCTGCTTTGCTCTGCGCTATACCTGGCCTGGCGGGTATTTTCAAATGCAGATATGCGCGGAGAAATTCCAGTGGTTATTCCGCTTTGGGCTTCGCCGGTCGTTGGGGCCGCCATCGGCTTGTTGTCCGGCATCACCGGCACGGGGGGCGGCATTTTCCTGAGCCCACTAATCCTGTTGCTGGGCTGGGCGGGGCCGAAAGCAACAGCGGGGATTTCAGCGCCGTTTATCATGGCCAATTCGATTGCGGGTCTTGCGGGCGGATTGATCAAAGGCTCGTTTTCGTTTGCGACCATTCCCTATGCGGCAACACCACTCATCGCTGCCGCGTTGCTCGGCGCATTGATTGGCACCTGGCTGGGCATCTACAAATTGACGAATCGATGGCTCATCGGAACGCTCTCGCTGGTGATGACGATCGCCGCGGCAAAGTTGATCGGACTTTCATTCTAACTACCTGCGGAAGTTCGGAAAAAACAACTGCTGGCCCTCTATCTTGTAAGCCGCAATCGCAGCCTGTCCTTCAGCCGACGTAAGCCAGTCAATGAATTGCATGCCCATGTCTTTTTTCACGTGCGCATGTTTGGCCGGATTTACCAGCATGACGCCGTACTGGTTGAACAATTTGGTATCGCCTTCCACGGCGATGGTCAGCTCGCCGCGATTCTTGAATGACAACCACGTGCCGCGATCCGTAAACGCGTAGGCGTTCATGGCGCTCGCCGTGTTAAGCGTTGGCCCCATGCCGGCGCCGGTCTCGCGATACCACGTGCCCTTGCCCGTCTGCGGATCGATGTCGGCCGCTTTCCAGTAACGCAGTTCCGCAGCATGCGTGCCGCTCTTGTCGCCACGCGAAGCAAACGGTGCCTTGGCCGCTTCGATTTTCTTCAACGCGGCAATGGCATCCTTGCCCGCTGTTTTGGCCGGATCGCTTTTCGGCCCGACGATCACGAAATCGTTGTACATCACTTCGCGGCGGTCGACTCCAAAGCCCTCCTCGACAAACTTTGCCTCGGCGACTCTGTCGTGTACGAACACCACATCGGCATCACCTTTCTTCGCGGTGGCCAGTGCCTGGCCCGTGCCTTGCGCGACGACACGCACTTCGATGCCGGTCTTTGCTTTGAAGAGTGGCAGGATGTGGCCGAACAGGCCGGAATCCTGTGTGGATGTGGTTGATGCGACGACGATGAATTTGTCTTGCGCGTGTGTGGCACCGGCGCCACTTAGATGCGAGGCCGTCAGTATGGACATTCCGAGGAGCGCGGCGACGAAAAAACCGCTTTTCGTCGTGAAAGGCGAAAACTGATTTTTCGCGGCCCCCGAAATGCCGGTGGATTGTTGAACGTCGTCGCTGGTGTAATTCAAGCGCCCTTTCACCATAGTAATTCTCCTCGTATGAATGCCGTCGCTTCGGGCGATTGGGGTTCTTGAAAAAAGATGTCGGCTGAAGTGTCTTCAACGAGCCGACCGTGATGCAAAAACAATACGCGGTCCGCAATCCGTCTGGCCTGGCCAAGGTTGTGTGTGGTCATCACGATGGTGGTGCCTTGCGCGTGGATTGCAGAGATGGTTTCTTCGATAGCCTTTGTCGCCGCAGGGTCGAGGCTCGCAGTGGGCTCGTCGAGAAACAGCACTTCCGGTTGCAGCGCCCACGCACGTGCGAGTGCAACGCGCTGCTGTTCGCCGCCTGAGCATAGTCGCGCCGCCCGATCAGCTAGATGTACGAGACCAACACGTTCCAGTGCCGCTTCTGCCGCGCGACGTACGTTTTCATGGCCCATCAACTTCAACGCGAACTCCACGTTTTCGCGCACTGTCCGCCGCAGCATCACTGGGCGCTGGAACACCATCGCCTGTACGCGTCGCACCAAGGCCATGTCTGTATTCGACCATTTCACTGCACCGGCGGTCGGTGCGAGCAAACCGTGCAGCAAGCGCATGAGCACACTCTTGCCGGCACCATTTGGGCCCATCACTACGTTGCGGGTGCCGGATGCGATCACGAGCGAAACGTCGCTCAACACGGACACGCCGCCAGCCGCGAAACCAAGGTGGTCGGCGCTCAACGGCAGGATACGCGGCCGGTTGATCAAATCAGCCATGCTGCTTCATCGCTGTTGTCTTGATTATCTGCGCGGCGAGGTTGATGATCACCACCATCGCGATCAACACGACACCGAGCGCCAGCGCCAACGGCAAATCGCCCTTGCTGGTCTCGAGTGCAATTGCGGTCGTCATCACACGCGTAACGCCATCGATGTTGCCGCCGACAATCATCACCGCGCCAACTTCGGCAATCGCGCGCCCGAAGCCTGCCAGCACAGATGTGGTGAGCGTAAAGCGCATATCCCAGAGCAGGGCACGCATGCATTGCGCACGGCTGGCATTGAGCGAGATCAGTTGCTCACGATATTCGCCCCACGCGTCCTCAACCACCTGCCGGACCAGCGCCGCGATGATCGGAAAAATCAGTAACGCCTGCGCGATCATCATCGCGGTTGGTGTAAACAACATACCCAACGCACCGAGTGGCCCGGCACGCGACAGCAACAAATAAACCAACAACCCCACTACCACCGGCGGCAAGCCCATGAGGCCGTTCAACAACGCGATGGCACCCTGCCGACCAGGAAAGCGCGCCAGCGCCAGCCATGCACCGAATGGCAGCGCCAACAGCGAGGCCGCAAGCACGGCGACACCCGACACGCGCAGCGAAAGTCCGGCGATGGACAGTAGCGCGGGGTCCAGCGTGACGATGAGCGCGAAGGCGAGTGAAAAACTTTGGGAGATTTCTTGCATGGCAGTCGTTGTGTAGGTGGCATTCTAGAGGCATACTTGCATTAATTCCGGACTCCGGAACGCATGCATAACAACGCAATAGAACACATAGGATTTAATGATGTCCGCTCGACAGCTCATGAGCACCAAGGAAGTGGCCGACTACCTGCGCCTTAAAGAGCGCAAGATTTACGATATGGTCGCCAACGAAGACATTCCGCATTCACGGGTGTCCGGCAAACTACTTTTTCCGCGAACGTTAGTGGATGAATGGGTGCGGCAGAGCACCGCCGGTGCAGCACTGAACGCGCAACGCAATGCCCCCGCCGTGATTGCAGGCAGCAGTGACCCGTTGCTTGAGTGGGCAGTACGCGAATCGCGCTGCGGACTAGCGACGATGACGTACGGCAGCATGGATGGTATTGATCGAATGGTGGCCACGACAGCTTCTGCAGCGGCGATGCATATTCCAACTGCGCCGGGCACGACGGGTTCGAAGGGCACACCTGGGATGCCACGTGAAGACCGCAATATCGCATTGGCCAGAGATCGCCTGGCGCATCTGGACTGCGTGCTGCTGGAATGGGCCAAGCGCGAACAGGGGCTGGTGGTCGCTGCGGGCAATCCTCTTAAAATCAGCAAGCTAACTGATCTGAAGAAACCAAAGGTGCGGGTAATCTTGCGTCAGCCCGGGGCAGGCAGTTACCTGCTATTTTTGCAATTGCTCAGTCAGGATGGTGTCAATCCCGACCAACTCAAATATGTCCAGCCATCCGCACAGACCGAGACCGACATTGCATCGGCCATTCTCGATGGTCGTGCCGATGCAGGACTTGCCGTGCGGGCGGTAGCCAGGCAGTTCCACCTCGACTTCATTCCGCTAACAGTCGAGCGGCTTGACATCGCGGTGCTACGACCAAGTTATTTCGATGCACCCTGGCAGACACTAATGGCTTTCACGCGAAAGCCTGAATTCCTGCGATATGCAAAAACCTTGGCTGGATACGACATCAGCGAACTGGGAAAGGTAATGTGGAATGCGTAATCCGGTTCGCAAAATTTTAGCGTTAGTCACGCTCGCGTCGTGCCCGTACTTGAGTAACGCCGCCACCTTCACCGACGCCGCCGGGCGCAAAGTCGAGCTCCCCGCAAAGGTGGAACGCGTCTACGCCGCAGGCCCACCGGCAAGCGTGGCGGTATTCGCCATCGCGCCGGACAAACTCATTGGCTGGACGCGTGCCTTCCGGCCCAACGAAGCGGCATATGTTGCGAAAAAATACGCCGAGCTTCCCGAACTCGGTCGCCTGACCGGTCGCGGCAATACCGCCAACGTGGAAGTCGTACTCAAGATCAAGCCCGACATCATCATCGACATGGGTGCTACCAACGCGACCTTCGTGTCCCTCGCGGACCGCGTGCAGGAACAGACCGGCATCCCCTACATCCTGCTCGATGGCCGCTTCGACAAGATGACCGAGAATATGCGCGCACTCGGCAAGATCATCGGTAACGAAAAGCGCGCGAACGAACTCGCCGACTATATGGATAAAACGCTGGGCGACATCCGCAAAAAGATCGAGACCATTCCCAAAGACACGCGCCCGACCATTTACTACGGACGCGGCCCACAGGGCTTGATGACCGGGCTTGGCGGCTCGATCAACGTCGAGATGATTGAATTTCTCGGGGCGATTAATGTTGCCGGTCGCGAACAGGGCGGGCTCACCAATGTCGGCTTGGAACAAGTGCTGCTGTGGAATCCTGAGCACATCGTCACCAATGATCCGAATTTTTATCGCGATGTCTGGAAGCAGCCGGTGTGGAGCAGTGTGAGCGCGGTAAAAAACAAGCGCGTGTATCTATCGCCGCATTTGCCGTTTGGCTGGTTAGACTACCCGCCGGGTGCCAATCGCGTTCTTGGCGTCGTGTGGCTGGCGAATTGGCTTTATCCGCAGTTGTTTCAGGATGATCTGCGCAAAACAATCGTGAAATTTCATCGACTGTTTTATCATCAGGCACCAACAACGGCGCAGTTAGATGAGATTCTTGGGGAGCCCGGGGTTTGGGTGGAGCGGAAGAAATTAACCAAGTAATCTGAATCGCACCCGATAGCTTGGATGCAGTGACGAACGAGACCGACTGGCTCCTTCCCCCGGCGACGGGGGAAGGTGGGGATGGGGGCGATATCGTTTGCAGACACACCCCCATCCTAGCCTTCCCCCACAAGTGCGGGGAAAGGTACCAGTCGGCCGAAGTGTTCGCATTGAATTGAAATGCGTCGCCCCATCGCGAATCACCACCTCCTGCACTAAACTCTTACCCAATGAACACGCGCCTTCCCGCCCTCACCCTCGCCGCATTCGCGCTGCTGTTCGCGCTCGCGATCATCGCCTTCTCGGTCGGCCGTTTCGCCATCAGCCCGTCTGATTTGCTCACGGTGCTGTGGGCAAAACTCAGCGGCGGCACACACGCATTGCCATCCACGTATGACGCCGTCATTTTCCAGATCCGCGGCCCGCGCATACTCGCCGCCATTCTCATCGGCGCGGCACTCGCGGGTGCAGGTGCGGTGTACCAGAACATGTTCCGCAATCCGCTCGTGTCGCCCGATATCCTCGGTGTCTCCAGTGGCGCAGCACTTGGCGCGGTGCTGGCTATTTTTTTGGCGCTGCCGATACTAGCCATTCAGGGTTTCGCGTTTGCGGGCGGTCTGCTGGCGGTGGCGGTTGTGTATTTCATCGGCAATGCCGTGCGCGGACATGATCCCATTCTGGCACTCATCCTGACTGGCGTAGTGGTCGGCACGTTGTTCGGTTCGGGCATCGCGTTGATGAAATACCTGGCCGATCCGTACAACCAATTGCCCGCCATTACGTTCTGGTTGCTCGGCAGCCTCAGCTCGATTTCGCCGGCGGATTTATGGGTGGCGATCCCTATGGTGCTGCTCGGGCTGGTACCGATTTTCCTGCTGCGCTGGCGCATGAATCTACTCTCACTGTCGGATGACGAAGCGCGCGCGCTTGGTGTCGACGTCGGGCGGTTACGGCTGGTGATCGTCACCTGTGCCACGCTGATTACGGCGGCGGCCGTGGCGATATCGGGCATCATCGGCTGGATCGGTTTGCTGATCCCGCATGCGGCGCGGCTGCTCATCGGCCCGGAATTCGCACGCATGCTGCCGTTGTCATTGCTGCTGGGGGCGTGTTATTTATTGGCGGTCGATACGCTGGCGCGCACGATGGCGTCAATCGAGATTCCGCCGGGTGTGTTGACCGCGCTAATCGGTACACCGCTGTTCCTGTGGCTGCTGGCGGTCACGCATTCACGGGCGCGGAGTGGTTCATGAAGCCATTGCTCGAAACCAGCGCCCTCGCCTACGGCCATCCGGGCCGCACGCTGGGCCGCGACATCAACATTGGCGTGAGCATTGGAGAAGTGCTCTGCGTACTTGGTCCCAACGGTGGTGGCAAGACCACACTGTTTCGCACGCTGCTTGGTTTGCTGCCATCACACGGAGGATCTATTTCGCTCAACGGAAAATCGCTCGATGCCTGCACGCCTTCCGAGCGCGCCAAACTGATGGCGTATGTCCCGCAAGCTGGCAACAGCTACTTCGCTTTCACCGTGCACGATGTGGTGTTGATGGGTCGCACCGCGCATCTTGGTTTGTTCGCGGCCCCAGGCGCGAAAGATTCTGATGCAGCCAACGCGGCGCTGACCGAACTGCGCATCGCGCATCTCGCCGACAAATCCTTCACGCAAATCAGCGGCGGTGAACGCCAGCTCGCACTTATCGCCCGCGCACTCGCGCAAGAATCGCCACTGCTGATCATGGACGAACCCACCGCGAGTCTCGATTTCGGAAATCAGTCGCTGATCCTCAACGAAATCCTGCGCTTGAAAGCCAGTGGCCGCAGCGTGCTTTTTTGCAGCCACGATCCCGATCACGCGTTGCAATGCGCTGATCGTGCGCTGCTCCTACATCGCGGCAATGTACTGGCGCTGGGTAGTCCGCGCGAGGTCGTCACGGCGTCCAATCTCAAAACGCTATATGACGTGGACGTGGAGTTGATCGAAAGCCCATCGCGTGGCCATCCGTACTGCCGCCCGGTATTGCAAGCCCATCACGCCGAGTGAAATATGCCAAACACTAGCACTGGTGCGGTCTTCATGGCATTTTCATGCCACGATGCCCGCCATTGCTAGACCTAGTGAATTTTGTGAATATCCCAAGGACGCCCACATGCACTATCTGTTGATGTACGACGTCGTCGATAACTACGTCGCCGCCCGCGTTCCATTTCGTAAGCTGCATCTGCAGCACGCCATTGCGGCGTACGAGCGTGGCGAGTTGCTATTGGGTGGCGCGCTAGCGAATCCGGCCGATGGCGCGGTGATTCTTTTTCAGGGCGATTCACCAAAAGTCGCGGTCGATTTTGCGAACGCTGATCCTTATGTGTTGAATGGCCTCGTCACGCGCTGGCGGGTGCGCGAGTGGACGACGGTGATTGGCGACAATGCATCGGTGAAGGTGGATTTGAATTCGCTGTAGAGAAAATTCAAACAGGAAAACTAGCCAAACTGATCAGGTGGTTTCCATCCGCGCTGAGGCAGGCGGCTTTGGAAACGCACGATCCAGCTCATCGCGATCTTCCTGCGTGAGCACCAGGGTCGTAGTACCGACAATTTCTTCATGGCGGTTGTTGTATTGGCGCTTTGGACCGTTGGTCGACGGCGTGGGTGGTTCAATGCGCGGGGTGAGAAGCAGGCATGAGCGTATTCATTGGGCGGACTATAGGGTCAAGCCTCAATACATTTCGTTTTGCACTTCATCGCCTGCACTTCACCGCCATAAAGCACTCATCCGCGCCGCCAGATCAACACGTACGGACGACGTCGGCTTTCCGTCGACACCTGATTCACCCAAAGCAGCTAGCGGCCAAGTCCGCTCTTCGAACTGCGGCAATATCGCTTCCGGAATAAACCGGCTGCGCAATGCGTAGACGTGCCGGTCGCCCATCGCTGACTGTTGGTGTACATAGAAACGCTGCGGCACCATCAGGTTGAGTTCATCTTTTGCACGCGTCATCGCCACATACAGCAGGCGCCGCTCTTCTTCGAGTTCTTCAGTCGTACCGGTGCCCAGATCCGAGGGAATGCAGCCATCCACCAGATTCAATAAATGCACCGATTTCCATTCCTGCCCTTTGGCCGAGTGAATGGTGGAGAGGATCAGATAGTCCTCGTCCTTGTGTGGCACGCCGGAGTGGTCGCTGGTCGCGCTGGGTGGGTCAAGGGTCAGCTCGGTCAGGAATCGTTCACGGCTGGGGAAGGTCGCGGCGATGGCTTTGAGTTGGGCGATATCGCCTTTGCGGGCGTGTGCGTCGTCATAAAGCCGGTCCAGGTTTGGCTCGAACCAGTCGGCAGCCAACGCCATATCTGAGGGCCAGACCCCGCGCGCGTTTCTGAGCTGCAGATAAACGGTTTGAAATTTCTCCCAGTCCTCAAGTGCGGATGCGGGCGGACGAAAAGCGCGAATCGCAACTTCGGTATCCGGCGCAGCTTCCATCGCATCGAGCAGCCGCGTGGCGGTAACCGGCCCGATGCCCGGCAACAATTGCAACGCACGAAACCCTGAAACCCGTCCGTGTGGATTTTCGGCCCAGCGCAACAGGGCCAGCAAATCCTTGACATGCCCAGCTTCGAGAAATTTGAGCCCGCCGAATTTGACGAATGGAATATTGCGGCGCGTGAGCTCCAGCTCCAGTGATGCGCTGTGACTGGAGGTACGAAACAACACGGCCTGCGATTTCAGCGTCATGCCGGCTTCGCGATTTTCCAGTATCAGTGTCGCGACGCAACGCGCCTGATCGGCTTCGTCCCTGACCGTCGTGAGCGTGGGTTTGGATGATGAGGTGCGCTCGGTCCAAAGATTCTTGGTGAATCGCTCCTTGGCCAGGCCGATGACGGCGTTGGACGCATCGAGTATCGGCTTGGTCGAGCGGTAATTGCGATCCAGCGTGACCACGTGTGCGGGTTCGGCAAACTGCGATGGGAAATCGAGAATATTGCGCACCGTCGCGGCGCGGAACGAATAGATCGACTGCGCATCGTCACCCACCACGGTGACGCCCTGTCCGCCGGGCTTCATTCCCATCAGGATGGCGGACTGCAGCAGGTTTGTGTCCTGATATTCATCGACCAGAATATGATCAAAGCGGCTGCCGATTTCCAGTGCCAGTTCGCCGTCGGCCACCATGTGCGCCCAGTACAAGAGCAGGTCGTCGTAATCGAGCACATTCTGGCGCTGCTTTTCCTGGGTGTACGCGGCGAAGAGTTTCTTCAATTCGATGTCCCACTCAATACACCATGGGAATGTGGACTTGAGTACGTCATCGATCACGCTTCTGCTATTCACCACACGCGAATAAATCGCAAGACAGGTGGACTTGGTCGGGAAGCGGCGCTTGCTGTTTTCCAGTGCCAGATCGTGGCGCACCAGGCCCATCAAGTCTTCTGAATCGCCACGATCCTGGATGGTGAACGACGCATGCAGCCCGATGCGCTCGGCGTGCTCGCGCAACAGGCGTGCGCCTATGCTGTGAAACGTACCGGCCCACGGCAATGAGGGCGGAGTCTGGTCGGCGGAATTACCGAGGATCGTGTTGAGGATGCGTCCCGCGCGACGCTCCATCTCCACCGCCGAGCGACGCGAGAACGTGAGTAGCAGCAGACGAAACGGATCGGCACCATTGCGCACCGCATGGGCGACACGATAGGCGAGGGTATTGGTCTTGCCTGATCCGGCGCCGGCGATGACCAGCAGCGCGCCGGGCGCAGGCTGCTGTCTCTCCCCCGGCACGATGCCGTATTCGACAGCGGCGCGCTGCTGGCTATTCAATGCCGCCAGATAATCGGTAGTCGTGACTGGCGTTGAGGGGCGATCAATGACGGCAGTTTCCAATGGTTTTCCCTCGAAGTTTAATGACTGTAATTAAATACAGTATATCAATCGTGAGGGAACGTGCCATGGGATTGGAACCAATTTCAGGGAAGCGGGTATCTCTCGATGCGCACACTACGCGATGCGCCATCGCCCCTTGTCGCGAAATTGGCGCGCGGGCGCGCGCCAACTTACTTCGGCGTCGAAATCAAGGCATTCAGCTTCTGCATCTTGGTAGAGATAGCGGCTAGGTGCTACTTTTTCTCGTCTGCGGACAGCGCAAAATTGCCTTTGCGTGATCAAAGCCGGGCTGGAAATATTTTCCGCGCACAACCCTGTAAAACAATTCGAACCTGTCCCTTTGACTCCCCAACTGATGCGAGAAATCGGGAAGCTCTAGCACTGGTGAGGCGTTCCGGACATTTTTGGCCTGAACGGCGCGCGGAATGGCGTTCTTCGTTTTTAATAGCTTATCTGCATGAAGCCGAGCCTTGACTAGTCGACGCAGTCATTTCATAATCTAGTCAGTTAAACAGACTAGATAAGAAAGGGCACCCAATGCGACAAGCACAATGGCAATTGCAAACAGCCAAAGCGCAGTTGAGCGAGTTGGTGGAGGCGGCATTGCGCGGTGAGCCGCAGCGCATCACACGGCGCGGAAAAGACGCAGTGATGGTGCTTTCCGAGAAAGCTTATGTCGCCCTGAAGACCAGCGCAAAAAGTGACGCGCCTGATTTCGTTGCGCATTTACTCGCCATACCCCGCCAGCGCGTAGCCAAGGCAACAGAAGCCACAGAACCGCGCGCGAAACTCAAGCTCCGCGATATTCCGCTGTGAGCTTCCTGCTTGATACCGTCGTGCTCTCCGAGCTGCGCAAGGCAAAGCCATCGCGCAAGGTCGTGCAGTGGTTCAAAGCACAAAAGACTGAGAGTTTGTTTATCAGCGTCGTCAGCATTGGCGAAATCGAACGCGGTATCGAGCGAGCGCGAAAAGCTGATGCCGAGTTTGCCGCTGAACTGGAACAGTGGCTGGAGACACTGCTAAGTGTGTACGCGGATCGCCTTCTCCCAGTGTCTGCGAATGCCGCACGACTCTGGGGAAGGCTATCCGCCAAGCTAGGGCATGATGGCGCAGACCTGCTGATTGCGGCGACGGCGCTGAGCCACGGCGCAACGATGGTGACACGCAACGTAAAGCACTTTTTGCCGACGGGTGTTCAGGTTTTTAATCCGTTTGATGATTTGGCTTAGGCTTGCTTACACTTAAGCTTGCACAGTCGGGTGTGGGCAAAAATATGGACCGCAGGACGCGCTAGTCGCGCGACTGATCGGCGTCAAATTAATTTGACACTGACCCGGAAGATTCAACGAGCAACGCGCAGCGGAAAGCATGTAGGCGTTTGAGTCTTTCGATATAGCCGAAGTCACTATTGGGAAGGTATCCAATGTCACCAACGAAGAAAACTAATCCACCCCCGAAGAACCCAGTTGCGGACACGCCAAGTGATGATCAGTCCCTTGAGGCTAAAGATAGCGCACTGATTGCGGAAATTCTGCAACTGCATAAGAAGGCAACCAAGGAATACGCCACGATTACTTCTCTTCAACAACAAGTGCGGGCGCTTCAGGAAGCAAACATAGATTTGCATAAGCGCATTCCCTCAACGAACGAAAAACTCAACTCCATCGCGTTTACCATTGTTCACCCTCAAGTTACATGTCCGGCTTGTAGCCATGTGTTTACGCCGGCAAAAAAGTAGATGACACAGTTCAAACAATTCTGCGTTTTTTGTGGTGGGTCGCCTATTTCCGACGAGCATTTTTGGTCTCAATGGATGCATCCCTATTTGCCTAGAAACGGAAAGGAATATCACCTCTCAACCAACTATGGAGGCGAATACATAGCTGGGGAAAAAATTGACGGCGATAGGGCTGATAGAAAACACCAAGGGCCGTATCGCACATATAAACTCCGTGTTGTTTGCAGAGGCTGCAATTCCGGATGGATGGGGCAAATTGAGGAAAACGCAAAAGCCCCCTTGACCGACTTGATGCTCGGTAAAAGCGTCACTTTGAGCACAGAACAAGCCGCACGAGTAGCGGCTTGGTTTGCTCTTAAAACAATAATTGGCGAGTACCGATACAACACCGTTTCCATTCCTCGGACAGATTACGAATGTATAAAAACAACTGGCTTCCCACCAGCGCATTGGCACATCTGGATTGGCTCCCATCAAGTTGAACGGTGGAAAACTGCGTACACCGAAAAACAAATTACAGGCTGCATGTCAGCCGACTTCGATATATCGGGATTCACGCCACCCAATGAATACAATGCTTGCACCACCTCCTTTGGCCTTGGCGAATTGTTCGCGCATGTGAGCGTCGCCTCCGTCAACGGGTTGTTTGATCGCCATGACCGCATCATTCACGACATGCGATCGACATTCGGACGAAGATTGCTCGCTAGAATCTGACCCATTGAGGCGCCAATAATCTGGCCCGCTGTCCATTCCCTCAGTGATGCCCAATTGGACACATTTAGGCGATCCATCGAGATGTGTAGTGGAGAGCCGCCCCAAGAGTTCCTTGATAACCAAAGGAAAACCCCATGAACAAACCAGACAAACAACGATTGCCCCCAACTACAGACGAGCGCTAAGTGCTACGCAGGGTGTTGAAAACACCGCCCAAGGCGAAAAAAGCTAAAAGCCCGCTGCAAAATAGCGGCAAGCCGCACCTGTGTTAGCGCTTAGAAGGATTTTTTCTTGCGTGTAGTTGTCACAGGTACTACTCCGGATAAATGGCCTGAAGCCGCCGTCGGTGCTTGTGTTTTGCGTTTACATGTGAACCCAACCACTAGCCAAGTGTGTATTGGTGTGTATACTTCACCCATGTCCAGCGACGAAATCATCAAACTCCTTAAAGCCGCCGGCTGGCACAAGGTCCACCAAAAGGGCAGCCACACGCAATTCAAGCACGCGTTGAAACCGGGAAAGATCACAGTACCGCACCCGAAGAAAGATCTCCCGCTGGGCACAGCCAAAGCCATTCTCAAACAGGCAGGAATTCCATCATGAAGCTCTATCCCGTCGTCATTCACAAAGACAAGAAATCAGCATTCGGTGTGACCATCCCCGATTTGCCGGGATGTTTCTCGGCGGGTGCCACGTTGGATGAGGCGCTGCGCAATGTGCAGGAAGCGGTCGAGGTGCATTTGCACGGTGAGGACATCGCCCCGGAGCCAACGGACCTGGATCACTGGAAAGCGGCATCTGAATATCGCGATGCTTATACGGTCGCGCTGGTACCGGTCGACTTGTCATTCATGAACGATGCCACGGTGCGGGTGAATATCACGGCGCGGAAAAGTGAGCTCGCGATTGTTGATCGTGCGGCCAAGCGGGCGCATATGGATCGGTCGGCGTATCTGGTGGTGTCGGCGATTGAACGGGCGAAGGGTGCGGCCGATCAAACGACCACGATGACGACGCGCGGCGGAGCAAAAGTGGTTAGTCGCGTAACGCGAAAAAATTAAAGCGACCTGACGCGAAAGCGCATTCCGCGTCAGGCCACATCACTACTTATTTGCCTTTGGCCGCGTCCTTCAATGTTTCTTTTGCATCGCCGTAGTTCTTTTGCGCTTTTCCAGCGACTTCTTTCAGCATGCCTTTTGCCTGCTGCGTTTCGTTGCCGGTAATCTTGGCGGCGGCTTGTTGAAGCTTGCCTTCAGCGGTTTTGATAGTGCCTTTGACTTGATCTTTGTTCATGGTGCGTATCTCCAGAAGGAATGTTGCAGACGATCACGAATTGATCGAATGAGAATTCGCTAATGAGCGGTTCTGACGACAATTTATTCTGTGCGCCGAATGCGGTGTAGCGGCAAAGTCTGATGTGGGCGTAGGACAAACGCTTGCTGGTCGCAGTTTTAGTCGCGCTAACCCCTCGTGACGCTATCTTAAGAAATACCCGCTGTCATTTCGAACGAAGAGAGAAATCTGCTTTTGCATGACGCCATGGCAACAGCAGATTTCTCACCCGATGAAGCTGGGTTCGAAATGACAGGGTTGGGAGGTTTAACGGTTGCCACGAGCGCAATCCGACATTGAACAACATCGGGCTATCGTCGTGAAGTAGGATTACGAACGCTGCCCGCTTCAACTCATGCGCGAGTCATCGGTAAACCTCTTCGTGAGTCCCTAAATTCACTGGAACGATTTCATGCTCGCGAATTTCCATTTCGATCGTGATGCGATACGAAAGATTGATCGATACGGACTGTAGGCCAGTGAGCTTTCCGCGCAAGGCGTGCAAGCGCAACGATGGATGGTGGGGATTAGCTTCGAGAAGTTCGACGGTTTTGAAATAGCGGGCAGCGAGACCGGGGTGGCGCAGCAGGAAGCGTTTCGCCCGCTCCCGATAGTCATTGGTAAAAACTATTTGCCACTTCAAGCGCATTGGGCTTTTAGCGGACTTTGGTTTGCGGTGGCTTGCGACGTGGCGATTTCACGGCAGGCTTCGCGCGCGCAGACCGTGCTTTGTCGATCTGATATGTCGTGCGTTCCTGCTGGGCAACCAACCCTGCCGCAGGCTTAAGCAAGTGCTTTTGCATATCGGCGATATGTTGCGCAGCAGTCATGGTCCGGGCGCGCCCGGCGGCACGGTCAGCCTGGCTTGTTAGCCACGCCGCTTCCAATTCGCATTCGCGCAAATGGTCGTACTGCGCCGACCGCATGACCACGAAGCGCCGTTCCCCACGAACCGAGATAGCAACCTCCTGCTCGCTTTGAAGCGCTGCTTCGATGGCGGTGACACCGCCCACCTTGAGATCGTTGGCATTAAGAATATTCATGATCGCACTGTCCATCGTACTGTAAACAATGTGATTATGCGTGCGGCTGCCTTTTAGGGCAAGTGACATTGATGTTTTTTAGCGTCAGACCCAAAGGCCGGGAGGACGCAATCACCACGCAATGAATTACCATGTTTGATTGCCAAATTAATAGCAAGTCAGGCATAACACGCCGCCAATCAATGAAGCCCATTCTGTACACTTTTCGCCGCTGCCCCTATGCGATACGCGCGCGGCTGGCAATCAAGGTCAGCGGCGTCGAGGTGGAGACCCGCGAAGTTGATCTGCGAAACAAACCACAGGCGATGCTGGAATGCTCGCCGAAAGGCACTGTGCCGGTGCTGCAACTCGCTGATGGCAGCGTCATCGATGAAAGCCTGGACATCATGCGCTGGGCACTTGCCATCCACGATCCGGATGGCTGGATAAGCGGCCATGCCGGATGGTCGGCGGAAGCAGTGGCGTTGATCGATGAGAACGATGGATCGTTCAAGCAACTTCTTGATCGTTACAAGTACCCTAGCCGTAGTCAGCCAAGTGCGCCTGCACATTTTGCCGGGCATTATCGGGATGAGGCGGACACGTTCCTGCGGATGTTGAATTCGCGTCTCGCCAAGCATGCATTTCTGATGGGTGAAACATTGAGCCTCGCTGATGCCGCTATCTTTCCCTTCGTCCGCCAGTTTGCGCAGGTGGACAAAGTCTGGTTTGATGCCGCTTACGATGGACCGCTTGCTACATGGCTTGATAAGTTGGTGGGCTCGCCATTGTTTCTGGCGGTGATGCAGAAAGACTAAAAGGAAAATCTCAGATAACACGCAGCTAGCCACTATGCCGAGGTTTCACCAGCACAAAAATGTACGGCAACGATATGCGATCATCTCCGCCATTGTCCTTTCTCCAAGGCATCCCGTGCGCAAATTTATTCTTGCTATATTGCTGGCCATGACCAGTGCATCCGCCGAATCGCAATCGCTCACCTTCAGCCAGATTCTGACCAAGCCAGAGCTGAAGACGACACAACCGGACCATAAAATCGCCTACGGCAAGGATGCATTGCAGGTTGGCGAACTGTGGTTGCCGTCAAAACCGTCCAAAACCGCACTGCCGTTGGTGGTGCTGATTCACGGTGGTTGCTGGCTTGCGGATTTGCCGGGGCCTGAGTTGGTCGCTTTTCTGGCAGACGATTTGCGAAAGCGCGGCGTGGCGGTGTGGAGCCTCACGTATCGTCGCGTTGGCCACAGCGGCGGCGGCTATCCCGGTACGTTCAACGATGTGGCCAACGGTGTTGCACATCTGCGCACAATTGCCGAGAAATACAATCTCGATTTGAACCGCGCTGTAGTGACCGGCCACTCGGCGGGTGGCCATCTGGCGCTTTGGGTTGCCGCGCAAAATAAAATTCCGGCTGGCAGCGTCTTCAAGCGCGAACAGGCTGTGAATTTCAAAGCGGTCATCGGCATCGCAGCCATTCCTGATCTTGCGTACTTCGCACGCGCTGGGGCGCATGCCTGTGGCGATAAAACGATTGATCAACTTGTCGATACCGCAACGCGCGCGTCTGCAAGCGGCCCCAAGAACGCGCCCTTCCTGGATACGTCGCCATCTGAAATGTTGCCGCTCGGCGTAAAGCAGATTCTGATGCACGGCGTTTTCGATGGCATCGTGCCGCCTGCGATTGGGTTGCGTTACCAAACGCGTGCGAAGGAAAAAGGCGAAAGTGTTGAATTAATCACCCTCGAAAATTCGGGACACTTTGAATTAATCGCGCCGTGGACGCCACCCGGGAAGGCGGTAGTGGAAAAGATTATTGAGGCGTTGAAATAGCGCATTGCCAGAAGCACCACTCAGGGACCGCCGTTTTCTACGTGGTTGTGCTCGGCAATGTGTTCGCCCCCTCGCCAAGCACCCGCTGCATCTGCACGCTATCCAGCCACTGATCAAATTTGTAGCCGATGCCCTTGAATAGGGCGACATGCTCAAAGCCACAGGCCTCGTGCAATTTTATGGACCCGAGGTTAGCACTGTCGCCGATGACGGCGAGCATCTGCCGATAGCCAAGTCGAGCGCACTCATCAATGAGCGTCATCAGCAATTTTTTACCAATGCCACACCCTTTCATTTCATCGAGCACATACACCGAATCTTCAACGACAAAGCGGTAGCCGATGCGCGCGCGGAAGGCGCTGGCATAGCTGTAGCCGACGATGCGGCCATTGATCTCGGCGGCGAAATAGGGGAAACCTTTGGCGAGCACCTCGGCGCGGCGGCGTGCAAATTCATCAGTGCTCGGCGCTTCGTATTCCCATGACGCCGTTTCGGTGGCAACACTGGCCGCGTAGATGGCGGACATGGCTGGCACATCTTCATCGCGCGATGGTCGGATGATGGGACTCATATGAGTCGCATAGGGATATCAATGCATTCATCAGGCAAACACAATGCCACGCGAACCGCCAGAGCGTCTACTTTCCCAGCACTTGCACTTCAATCCCCGACGCTTGCGCCCCAGAACGGTACACACGCTGCGTGGCCTTCTTGAAGTCTTCCGCTTTCGCTTCCGGAATACGCACGAACGTCTGCGGATTCAGATCAACCAAGGGAAACCAGGAGCTTTGCACTTGCACCATGATGCGATGCCCGCGACGAAACGTATGGTTGATGTCGGGCATGCTGAAATTGAGTGCTTCGACCTTACCCGGCACGAACGGCACGGGAATTTCAAAGCTGTTACGAAATTTTCCGCGCATCGGCTCACCACGAATCAATTGCTGATAACCCGCCATTTGAAATTTCGGTACCGCCACATCTTTTCTCTTTGCGGGCGGCGGCTCGGTTCCCGGTGCATCCGGATACTCGTTGGGATAGACATCGATCAGCTTCACAACAAAATCAGAATCCGTGCCTGTGGTGGAAACAAACAGGCGCGGCGATAAAGGGCCGAGCACGGTGATGTCTTCGTCCAGCAGGTCGGTTTGATACACCAGCACGTCGGGTCGCGTAGACGCAAAACGTTGGTCGCCGACCACATATTCCTGCGGGACACGGGTGCTGATGGCATCGGTAAATGGCACCGGCTTGGCCGGATCGCTGATGTATTCATCAAAACCAGTCGCTGCTGCAGGCTTGCTCCAGGCCAGTTTGCCGCCACCCTGAAAATACAACATGCGCTTTTGCGCCTCCTTCGGCGGCCAACTTGGGTATTCGCGCCAGACATTGGTGCCAGTTTCAAATGCGTAAGCCTCGGCTAATTTTTTCTCGGCTTTATCCTTCTCTGCACCTTTCTCTGCGCCCTTATCCGCACTTTTATCTCTAAGAAATTTCTCGAAGAACGGGAAGAGAATATTTTTCCGATAGTGGTCGGCTGTCTTGGCCGCAAAACTGACGCGGCCAAGTTGCGCGCCATCCAGCCCCGCCCAACCACCATGCGACCATGGCCCCATGACGATCGCGTTAAAGGCATCTGGATTGTTCTGCTTGATGCTGCGATAGGTGGTCAATGGCCCCTGCGGATCTTCAGCGTCGTACCAGCCACCGACCGTCAGCACGGCGGCCTTGATGTTTTTCAGGTGTGCGGCAATGTTGCGGGATTTCCAAAATTCGCCATAGGTGTCGCGTTTGGCCTGATCGCCAAACAACGAGCCTTTTTGTTTTTCCAGCGTGGCGATAATGTTTGAAAGCGTGCCCAACTTCAGGAAATACTCGTAGCCATTGGCAGTGCCATATTCATACGGCACGAAAGTCTTTGGTGGTAACGAGGGCGAATCCTGCTGTTTGAAAAACGTATAAAAACCGTAGTTGGCTGCGAGCATGAACGCGCCGTTGTGGTAGCTGTCGTCGTTCATGTAGAGGTCAGTGATGGGTGCCTGCGGGGATGCAGCCTTGATCGCGGGATGGCCGTCAATGATGCTGGCAGACACAAAAAATCCGGGATAGGAAATCCCCCAGATACCGACCTTGCCATTGTTGTTCTGGATATTTTTCAGCAGCCAATCGACGGTGTCGAACATGTCGGTACTTTCATCGACATCGTTGCCTTTCTTTACAGGTTTATGCGGCGTCATTTCCACGAAAACGCCTTCGGATTGATAGCGACCCCGCACATCCTGCATGACGTAAATGTAGCCGGCCTTGTCGAACTCTTCAGCAGGTCCCAACTGCTTCGGGTAATAGTCAACGCCGTAGGGCGCAACGTCGTATGGCGTGCGCTGCATCAGGAACGGGAATGATTTCGATTGGTCTTTCGGCAAGTAGACGGCGGTGAACAATTTCTTGCCGTCACGCATCGGGATGCGATATTCGTATTTTGTGTAGTGCTCTTTGATGCTGTACTCAGGCGGCGAACCAGATGCTGTTTGCTGTGCGTGGGCAAATGTGATCGCAGCGGCGGCGATAAAAAGGCTGGCCGCAAATGGTCGAAAATTCATCTGATTACTCTCTTAAATTGAATGCGACTTACCGCAACTTAACTTCGCCCAAATCCCAGAAAATTCCTGCCATGATCCCCAGCCCTTCACGCGCAATCGAGCCGAGCATATGTTCGTTCGGCGCGTGCTGCGAACAGGCAGAATAAGAATGCGGAATCCAGATTGTCGGCAGTCCAAGCGTATCGGCGAAAACTTCGTTCGGCAGTGAGCCGCCGAGATTCGGCAAGATCGCCGGTTTGCTGCCAGTGGTTCGCTCGATACTTGCAACGGCCCATCGCACCCACTTGGAGTCAGGGTCGAGCCGTGTCGCGTGCATCGGCTCCTCACGTGCAGGTGCAACCGCGACCTGCGAGTAACCTTCGCGAACCATGTGCCGCTGTAATGCAGGCACGACATCATCGGGGTCGATGCCGACGACAAACCGCAACTGGCAGCGTGCCCAAGCCTTGCCCGCAATCGCGTTCACCGGAAAATCGGGGTTGCCAACTTTCATTGCCAGCACCGAAAAGCTCGACCAGCCAAATACGCGCTCAGCGGGGGTAAGCCCCGGCTCGCCCCAATCAAGATCGATCTCGGGTGCATCGTCGCCGCCGCCAGGCTCACAATCGGCCAAGGCTTTTTTTACAGAATCAGCAATCGGCGCAGGCCGCCATTCAGGCACGCGAATGGCCCCGTTGCGATCCGTGATCGTGGCGATCGCGTGAGCGAGCACGATGCCGGGATCAGCAATCAATCCACCCCAGTTGCCCGAGTGATGCGCACCAGCCCTGAAGTCGACGCTAATGTCGAAATTCATCACACCACGGGAGCCCAGAAAAATGGTCGGTTGGTCGGGAGCAACCCGCGGCCCGTCGGAGGCAATAAAAACATCGGCGCGCAATTCATCCCAATGCGCAGCGCAAAATTCATTTAATCCGGGAGAGCCGGTTTCCTCGCCGGTTTCAATGAGCAGCTTGATGTTGAAACCAAGCTTGCCCTTCGCCTTGATCACACTTTGCAGTGCACCGATGTTGATCGTATGCTGGCCTTTGTTATCCGCCGTGCCGCGCCCAAAGAGCTTTTCGCCTTCTTCGATCAGCGTCCACGGTGTCAGTCCTGAACGCCACTGCGCATCAAGCCCGCGAATCACATCGCCATGGCCATACGACATTACCGTCGGCAGGTCCGCACCCTCCATCCGTGTGGCAATCAGGAACGGACCACCTTTCTTGGGGTTGTCGTAAATGCGGCAGTTAAAGCCCATCTTCTCAAGCGACGGGGTGAGTTCGTTCGCCAAATAGGCGTTGAGTTCAGGCGCGCGATCAGGATTTTGGCTCTCGGTGGGAATCGCCACGCGCCGCGCGAGATCGGCGTGGAAGGATTTGCTGTCGTAGTAGGCAAATGCTTCAGCAATGCTCGCGGCACGGCTCATAGGCTATTTTTTTGCTGCGTCATGCCGGTTAAACAGCTTCCGCCAAAGTTGTACTAAAAGATACGAGGCAATCAGCAGTACTGGCAGCAGCACGCCAATTCTTATCCACGCCGATGGGCTGTCAAACATCAGCTCCATTACGCTTGCAGACAACAACGCAGCCGCGGACAGTCCGATCAGAATGGTGAGCAAAATGGCAAGAGCCCATTGCGCCAAGGTTACTTTGCCTTCAGCGTCGACCGCATTCGGCGGCACCGTAGTTTCTTCCGTCGGCATTACATTCGGTTCGGTCATGGTGATGGTGAACTCCGATAAATTCTCATTTGAACATTGCTCAAGCCAGCCGGGCACCTTTTCGTGCGATTTCAGCGGGTAGAGCAACTTAATAATATTGGCACAATACATCAACCAGCAACAATCATTCGAGATAGCGTAAAAATTTCTGCGCGATCCAATAGCGTCAGGCTGCGGTTAGCCGACCAAAGCCGGCCTCAAGATCGCGAATGAGGTCATCGGCGTCTTCCAATCCAATGTGATAACGCACCAATGGGCCGCCTTGCCAAGGCTGCACGGTGCGGGCATTGTCGATATTGGCCGGGGCCACCAAGCTCTCAAAGCCGCCCCAAGAATAGCCGAGACCGAAATACGTGTAGTGGTCAAGCGTGGCGGCCAATTGCGCGCGCGAACAGGGCTTCAGTTCAACACTAAACAAGCCGCTGGCACCAGTGAAATCGCGTTTCCAGAGTGCGTAACCGGGGTCGTCAGGCAATGCCGGATAGAGCACGCGCTGTACTTCGGGCCGCGAAGCCAGCCACTTTGTGATCGCCAATGCGGATGCTTCATGTTGTTTCATCCGCACGCCGAGCGTACGCAAGCCGCGGAGCGTTAAAAAACAATCGTCCGGTGAGGCGCGCTGACCAAGATTAAGTGCTGCATGTTTCAACATTGGCCAAGTGGCTTTGGATGCA